>NZ_JCACHA010001181.1:0-4851 GCF_059503625.1 Skermanella sp. | reverse complement strand
CCGGCGAGTTGAACAGGGAGGCTTCGCGTCTGGGAGACGCCGGATAGATGGCGCGGCCCTACAGGCCGGCCAAGTAGTGAGCGCCGCCGGGCGACACCCACACTTTTACGATACCCTCATTCTTACATCCCACAACGCTACTTTAGGTTACCAATACTTTGGTTCAGTATGCCCATGTGCTTCCTTGGCAACTATCAAGCCGTTGCCAGCCGGCGCGCACCCGTCCTGAGCCTGCGCTCCATCGAGGTTCCCAGCGGATCGTTCCAGGGATCGGAAGGCGCGTTCCGCCTGCTGCGCCGGTCCGGGAGTACCGCCGCGTCGGCACTGAGAAGGGGCAGCACGCGGAGAGATCCGCAATTCTGCCGGATCGTACGCCGTTCGATCAGCGCGCGTGTTTCCGCAACGAGTGACGGCGCCGCCGTTACCGATCCGCCCTGTTCGTCCACGGCAACCGCAGCGATTCGGGGTGCGTTGCGTTGCGGTCCGCGCGGCATCGATGCCTTCATTCCCGGCTTCCGGTCCGCGAAGAAGACGTGCCCGTCGATCCGGTGACTGACCGCCATCGCCGTTGTCCAGACCGGCATCCGTCTCAGGCGCTTGGGTGCCACGTAATGGGTGGCGCCCTGGCTGTAGTCCGGTGCCAGACCGCTCAGCGACAGTACGGCGACTTCCGCCGCCCTTTGCCACGCATCCCGATCCTTGATCTCGGCCGGTTGTGACATCGGTTGGGTATTGGTCCATGAAAACTGCTTCTTCTGATACACGACTCCGCAGATTCCCTCCGACCAACGCTTGTCGCGCACCCGGTTCAGGGTGACCGCGGCGACGGCGTACTGGCCTCGCGGTCCTTCGCCACGCGCCTCGAAGTAGATGTTGCGCGCCATGCACAAGGTATCCTGCCGGTCCAGACCGGCCGTTTCCGGATGCCACGAAGCCACTGCGGAAATCATCTGGATCACGGTCAGCAGCGGAGTCCATTCGGGGGTGAGCATGGAACGGGCATCCTGTCGGGTTTTGTCTGGGAAGCTGCGGATGCCGGCCGGCACCGCATCGGCATTTTCCAGAACAACGCCCGGACATGCTTGTTCCGGTTGCGCAAGGTATGGCGGACTGTCCAATCGGGCAGGCGGACTGCCCTAAATTGCGGGATTCCGTTGCCGATCGATTATTCCAGGAGCTAAGATAAATTTTCCATAAGTCACAACGTGTCACAACAGCCGGACGCTGGAGGTCACGATGAAAACCAACAAAAGTCGCAACACCGATGGGCTCACGCCGGTCTATTTGATGGCCGGAGCGGTTACCGCTATTTTGGTATGCGCGCTGCTTTCTATCGGCTTGGGGTGAAAATTCGGCTACGGTCGTCGGACAATCCGACCGGTTCCCGCCGAATTGTCACGAGCACCCCGTAGGGCACACCGGATGCTGCGGCACCCTGCCCGACAGCGCCTTGAGTCCTGCCTTCGTCGTAGCACCGGATGGAGTAATAGGCCGGTGGAAGTAAACGCCGGCGCGTGGACCTATCCGAAAAAGCGGTTAAAAAGCCGTTAAACAAATGTTGACCACAACAAAGGCAGCAAGCATTATGCGCTCAAGAGAGGTACACACCCCTCGTAATGAGCGGGTTCAAATGCCTCCAACGGCCTGAAAACGCACTTTCTTGCGGATTCAAGGCTCGCAGATGAAGAACCAATGCGCTGAATTGAGGGATTTCGAGATGACCGAACAAGACACCATTCTGATCGAGCCTAATCGTTTGTTCCGTGAAGGCATCAAACACTTGCTGGCAGGTAGCCCCTTTCGTCTGAGCAGCGAGTATGCCTCCATCGAAGACGCCGTGGCGGCCGATGTGCAGTCCTGCAAGCTTGTGATCGTCGATTATCCGGCCGATGCCGACGAAACCCTGGCAGCCTTGCGCGCCGGTTTCCCGAACTCCCGTATCGTCGTCCTGGCCTCGGAACTGTCGGCCGACCGGCTCAAGGCCGCCATGGGCGCCGGTGCCGACGGCTACCTGCTGAAGGACGTTTCGCCGGAAGCGCTGATCCAGTCGCTCCAGCTCGTCGTGATCGGCGAGAAGGTGTTCCCGACCAACCTCGCGGCGCTGCTGCTGTCCCAGATCTCCGCCCCCGCTCCCCAGGGTTCCTGGCGCGGCCTGTCGGCGCGTGAGCGCGAGATCCTCCAGCACCTCGTGATGGGCGCCAGCAACAAGCTGATCGCCAATCGCCTCGGCATCACCGAAGCGACGGTAAAGGTCCATCTCAAGACCCTGCTTCGGAAGATCGACGTCAACAACCGCACCCAGGCCGCGATCTGGGCGATGAACAACGGCATCATCCCCGAGCAGTCGATGAACGGCGATATGCCCGCCACCCGCCGACTGCAGGCCGTCTCCGCCTGATCCTGAGCTATCGTCCGTACGGGTCGGCCGTCGCATCCGCAACGCCGTCCGGCCCGCCGGGACGAATAATCGTCGAAAACAAACCTATTATTGTCGCCATAAGATTGTCAGGACTACCATTTTAGTGTGATAAGCCTGCGCATCCGGATTATTTCCGACTTCCCCAAAAGATGTACCGGGGTTCGATGCGCATGCTTCTTTATGGCTGGCCGGTTCGTCCGGCCCAGGTTCTACGAATTGCCGTCTTCGCCATTCTTCTCGGCTGCTTGCCCGCCATCGTTTCGGCACAGGCGCCCTCGCCCGATTTCAAGACCATGCTCGCCGGCTGGCAGGCCGCCCTCGACAGGATCGCCGGGCGGCTGAGCCGGGGCAGCCTCGACGATGCCGAGTATGAGGAGCTGCGTGCCGGGCTGGCTTCCGTGTCGGAGGAGGCGCGCCGTGTATCGGCAGGAACCTCGGATGAACTCCGCGACAGCCAGCTGCTTGCCGATGCCCTGGGGAGTGCGCCGGCCGAAGGCTCGCCGCCGGAGTCTCCGGCTGTCGCCGCCGACCGGACACGCCTGACCAGGATCATCGCTGAACTCGACGGGCATCGCCGCCAAGCCGAGCTGATGGCCACCAAGGCGGACATGCTGATGGAATCTGCCGCCGACAAGCGGATGCGGCAGTTCACCGAAGCGCTGATGCTCCGGAGCGCCTTGCCGCTCGCTCCGCAAACCTGGACCAGTCTTCCGGCCCAGGTTGAATTTCTTCGTGACCGTGTCATCCGTGCCATCGACGCTGAGATGGCGAAACAGGGATGGCGGGAGCACGCGATCGAGCTGACGGGCGCCTTCTTCCTTGCCGTCGGCGTCGCTTGGCCTCTGCGACGGCGGCTGAGATCCGGATTCGGTCATGGCCCCACCCCGGCGGCAACTCCCACCCGCCGCCAGCGCGTCATGGCCATGGCGGCCGAGGCCGCGGGCCGCTGCCTGCTGACCGTCCTGCCGGTGCTGGGCGTGACCATGGCGGTCTTGGCGACACTCGGCAGCGACGGCAAGACGGCACCCCTTCACGCGTTTACGATCGCGGCATCCGGCGGCATCTCGATCTATCTGTTCTTCTCGGGACTGGGCAACGCCGTCCTGGCGCCGAACCGGCCGGACTGGCGGCTGCACGGGATCGATCCGGCGTCCGCCCGCCGCCTGACGTGGCGGATAACCCTGTTCGCGCTGGGCAGTGCTGTCGCGGGCGCTTCCATCGCGCTTCAAAGCAGGCTGCTGTCGCCCCCCGAACTCCAGTCGGTGACAGGATTCGCGGCATTGTTCCTGGCCACCGCGACCATCCTGCCGCTTCTTCCGGGCAAGTTGTGGCGCACCTTGCCGATCGAGCGGGAAACATCGACGGAGAGCGCCATCAGCGATGCGTCGGCGATGCCCAGCGCCTCGTCTCCCGGCGCTTTCCGCGCGTCCTGGATCGATCTCCGCTATCTGGCCGGTGCGGCGTCCCTCGTGGCCCTCGGAGCTTCACTGGCCGGCTATCGCAACTTCTCGATCTATGTCGCCCAGCTCTCGCTTGCTACGGTCGCGGCTGCCGGCATCCTGCTGCTGATCCGCGGAGTCGCCCGCGAACTGCTGAGCATGGCGATGGAGAGCGAGGAAGGACTGGCCGCCGAGGTTCGCCTGCTGCTGGTGCGGTCCCGGAAAGGCGTGGAAGCGGCTAGCTGGATCGGGCGCGTCCTGATCGATGCGCTGCTGATTGCTGCTGGCGGCGCCCTGCTGCTGCCCTTGAGCGGCATCGACTGGGCCGAACTTCAAGGAATGTTCTCGGCCTTCATGCATGGCGTGACGGTCGGCGGCGTCCGGCTGGCGCCCGCCGATATGATCGCGGCATCCCTGCTGTTCTCGCTGGCCGTCATGGTAACGCGCTACATCCAGCGGATGCTGGACGTCAGGGTGCTTCAGCGGCTCCAGATCGACCTTGGGGTCCAGAACTCGATTCGGACCGGGGTCGGGTATTTCGGCTTCATCATGGCGATGCTGGTCGCGATCGGAGCGCTCGGCCTCGATCTCTCCAACCTCGCCCTGGTAGCGGGTGCATTATCAGTCGGTATCGGCTTCGGTCTTCAGAACGTCGTCAGCAACTTCGCCGCGGGGCTGATCCTGCTGGTCGAGCGGCCGATCAAGGTCGGAGACTGGGTGATCGTCGGCGACAGGGAAGGCGTGGTGAAGCGGATCAGCGTCCGCGCCACCGAGCTTCAAACGTTCCAGCGCGCGTCGGTGATCATTCCCAATTCGGAACTGGTATCCAAGGCCGTGCTGAACTGGACTTTCAAGGACAAGTTCGGCCGGGTCGACATCAAGGTCGGCGTCAAGGCGGACTCCGACCTGAAGCTGGTCCGCGAAACCCTGCTGTCCTGCGCCAACACTCACCGTCAGGTCGCAAGTTCCCCCAGCGCCTTCGTCGTCTTCCAG
>NZ_JCACHA010001180.1:0-4857 GCF_059503625.1 Skermanella sp. | reverse complement strand
ACCTGCCGAAACATACCTTGGCCCCGATCAAACGTTATATGCAAGTGGTTATAACGCTATCCCGCAACCTCTCTTATTGCGCCGCGACAGACGATTGCCGGATCTCGATCGCGCGGTCCGCCAGCCGCCCGGTCAGTTCCGCCAGATGGTCGAAGCTGGTGGTGAAGAAACCCAGCCCCAGCGTCAGCGACCGGAGTTCGACGATCAGGTCGTGGACTTCCGCCTCCGGCATCAGCGCCTTGACCTCGTCCCAGCCTTCCCAGCCCGGCCGGCCGTCGAAGCCCAGGATCTGGCCGCGCCGTCCCGTGATCAGGCGCTGCACCTTGGGGGTGAACTCGGTCGGCGCCGCGATGGTGACCTGAAGGATCGGCTCCAGCAGGACCGGATCGCATTTCGGCATGCCCTCGGTCATCGCCATGCGGCCGGCCGTCTTGAAGGCCTGCTCGCTGCTGTCGACCGCGTGGAACTGGCCGCTGATCAGGGTGACCGCCACATCGACCACGGGGAAGCCCAGCGGTCCCTGCACCAGGTATTCCTTGACGCCGGCCTCTACCGCCGGGATGAACTGCCGGGGCACGACGCCGCCCACGACCTTCTCGTCATAGGCGAAACCAGATCCGCGCGGCAGCGGCTTGATCTCGACCTGGACGTCGGCGAACTGTCCATGGCCGCCGGTCTGCCGCTTGAAGCGGGCATGCTGGGCCGTCGGCTTGCGGATCGTCTCGCGGTAGGCAACCGCCGGCATGCGCGACCGGACCGGCAGGTTGTATTTGGACCGCAGCCTGTCCATCGCGAGCTGGAGATGGATATCGCCCTGTCCCCACAGCACGATCTCGCCGGTGTCGGCATTGTTGGTGACGGAAAATGCAGGATCTTCCTCGGCGAGCTTCGCGATGGCTCCGGTCAGCTTGACCTCGTCGCTGCGCTGCTCGGCGGAAACCGCCAGGGCATAGACGGGTGCGGGAGGGGCCGGCCACAGCGGCGCCTTGACCTTGCCGCCCTGATCGTCCAGCACTTCGCCGGTCGCCACGTGTTCCATCCGCCCCAGCGCCACGACTTCGCCGGCGGACGCGCTGGAGAGCTTGTGCTGGTCGTGTCCCTGCATGCGGTAGATGCCGCTGACCCTGTCCCCTCCCAGCGTCTGCCCGTCGCTGACGGTGCCTTTCCAGACGCGGGCGAAGCTGAGCTTGCCGGCATGGGGGGCGTGGTAGGTCTTGAACACCTGGACGACGGTGTTGCCGTTCATCGGGATTTCCAGCCGCGCCGCCGCCGCTTCGGCTTCCGGCGCCTCATGGCGGAGCGCCTTCAGCAGGCGCCGCACGCCGTTGTCGTTCTCGGCCGAGCCGATGAAGACCGGCACGATCAGGTCGGACGCCAGATCCTTGGCAAGCTGCCGGTAGATCTCTTCCTTGTCGGGAGCGACGTCTTCCAGAAGCTGTTCCAGCAAGCTGTCGTCGAAGTCGGACAGGGCTTCCAGAAGCTCCTGCCGGGCCGTCTGCTCGCGCTCGCGCACGGTGGCCGGCACCTCGACCAGGTTGGACGGCGCATGCGGGTTGTAGTGATACGCCCGCTCGCTGACCAGATCGACATAGCCGGTGATCGTATCGCCGTCGCGGGTCGGCACTTCGCGCAGCACCAGGGGCCTTGAAGACACCGCCTGAAGCGCCTGCATCAGGTCGCGCACCCGGATTTCCTGGGTGTCCAGACTGTCCACCTTGTTGATGAACAGGATGTGGGGAATGCCGTTGTCGTCCAGGAACTTGAACAGCGGGGCCAGCATCGGCGCCTTGTCCGGAACGGGCTCGCACACGACGACCGCGACGTCGGCGACCATCAGCGAGGTCTGCGCTTCGGCTCCCAGTTCGACCGATCCGGGACAGTCCAGGAAGGTCCAGCGTTCGCCCAGGTACTCGGCGTTGGCAAGCCCGACCTCGACGCTCATCTTGCGGGCTCGGGCTTCGGGCGCGCTGTCGCCTACAGTGTTGCCATCCTTGACGCTGCCTTTTCGGCTGACCGCCCCAGCCGCGAACAACAGGCTCTCCATCAAGGTGGTCTTGCCGCTTAGATAGGGGCCGACGAGGGCGGCGCAGCGTGGCCCCGCTGATCTGGTGCTTGGCATTCGGAACCTCCCAGTACCGTACAAGCGCGATCTGGGGCGTCCGTGGGACCGGCCGGATCAAAATGAGAACGGCCGTGGGCGCCCTCGATCCTTTACCAATTTTGGTATTTGTGATGGTCCTCCCGCCGGTTCGCGCTGTCCATGAAAAAGCGCATGCTGCGCTGCCGCAATGTTGCGACAGTCTGACCAGGGAGATTATCGTGCCGGGTTCCAGTTCTGCCGTCTCACTGATTGTTCGTGATCAAACCATCTTCTTGCAAACAATATCAAAACTCCAGCCATCGTCTTGGGTGAGTTGAGCCGGGCCGGCCGGATGTCTTGCGGGAGAAACACCCGCCTCATCACATGGTCCATCGAACCAGAAGCGGATCGCGGGCAATTTATTGACATTTATTCTATTTGATATATTCCTTTTGGTGCGCCGAGACAGGCTGCCGTTTGCCGGGAATTGCTGGCCGGCTTCCTGACAGGAGGCAAACCATTCGTCCGAAATGGCCGGGCCGGGGAAAAGAACCGATGATGTCATGGATTTCCGCAACGACCCGCCGTCTGGCCGCCGCTGCGGCATTTGCCCTCGCGATCATTTCGGCAGTGGGTGTGCCCGGATCATGTGTTCCGGGATCCGCCCACGCGGAGACTCTGAAGCCGACTCCGGACGAAGTCGTGGATCTTACCCGGAGAGCCGTCGCGATCGTCGAGACCCAGGGGGTCGAGGCCGCAAGGGAACTTTTCAACAAGGAGGGCGAGTTCAAGTTCGGCGAGATCTACGTCAACCTGCTCGACTTCAAGGGAGCCTGGCTGATCTACCCGCCACGGCCGGCCAGTGTCGGGCTCAACGTCATCTATCTCAAGGACGCCGACGGCAAGTCCCTGATCCAGGACATCATCAGGACCGCGCGCGACAGCGGCGAGGGCTGGGTCGAATATCGCTGGATCAACCCTGTCACCAACAGGGTCGAACCGAAGCTGACCTACGTCAAGCGGGTCGCCGGCAAGGACATCGCCGCCTCCATCGGCATCTACAAGTGACGTCCTCCCATCCCGTCATCTCAGATCGCGGTAGATCTCCGCCGCCGCATCGTGCAACTCGCGCCCTTCCGGCCGGACGCCGCCGCCAAGCGCGCTCAGGCGCCGCACACCCAGGCTGTTGACCGAAACGACTTCGTCGGCGCGTTCGAGGTCGGCCGGCGTCAGGCTCCTCTCCGTGATGGTCAGTCGCTCCAGCAGCCTGCGGCGCACCGTACCGGGCAAAGCGCCGTCGCCGGCCGGCGGCGTCGCCATCTCCTTGCCGAAACGCACCATCAGGTTGGCAGCGGTAAAGCAGGCGACGTTTCCCCGTCCGTTCAGGAGCACCGCGTCGTCGAAGCCCCGTTCGTTCGCTTCGCCGAGTGCGATGATGTTGTCCAGATAGCCCAGCGACTTGATCCGCGAGAGCGGGGAAAACTCGTTCCGCCGCGTCCTTGTCGCGACGATGGCGGTGAAGCTGTCGGGTCTCGACGGCAATCCCGCCGCCGTGATGCAGACTGTCGGTACCGCATCCGGGGAAGGGGCCAGTCCCCGCACGCCTTGCCCTCGGGTGACGGTCAGCCGAAGGACGCCCTCGGCCATGCCATTGGCCTCGCGGGTGTCCTCCAGGTGCCGGGCCAGATCACGGTCCCGGGCCAGATGCGGAAACCCAAGGATATCGAGTGCCGCCGTCAGCCGCTCCAGGTGAGCCTGGACGTCGACCACGCCGCCGTTCCGCACGCGTAACGTCTCGAAGACTCCATCGCCCAGCGTGAAACCACGGTCCGCCAAAGCGATGCCGGCGCCTGGCTGGCCGACGATCCCGTCGTTCAGGAAACACTTCGCGGTCATTCTTCCAGCTCCCGCACCTTCGACCGGCTTTTGGTGACGGCAGCGACCAATGCCGCCGCCTTCAACTCGATCTCCGCCACCTCGTCCGCCGGATCGGAAAGCGCCACGATGGCGCCCCCGGTCCCGACCGTGCTCGTCTGCCCATCCGAAACGATGGTCCGGATCACGATATTCAGATCGGCCGCACCGTCGAGGCTGAAGAAGCCGATGCTTCCGGAATAGATGCCGCGCGGCGTCCCTTCCAGCCGCTCGATGATCTCCATGGTGCGCCGCTTGGGAGCGCCGGTCATCGATCCGCCGGGGAACGTGGCGCGAAAGCAGTCCACCGCGTCGCACTCCGGCCGCAATCGCCCCTCTACCGTGGTCACGAGCTGGTGGACGGTGCGGTAGCTTTCCACATCCATAAGGCTCGGAACATGGACCGAACCGACCTGGCAGACGCGGCCCAGGTCGTTGCGCAGAAGGTCGGTGATCATCAGGTTTTCCGAACGGTCCTTTTCGTCGCCGGCCAAGGCGGCGCGCAGGCGCTCGTCCTCCTCCGGAGTCTTTCCACGCCGCCGGGTGCCCTTGATCGGCTTCGTCCGTACGGTGCCGGCGGGATCGATGCGGAGGAACTGTTCCGGCGAGGAGCAAAGGACACTCAGTTCCCCGAAGCGCAGATAGGCCGCATGGGGAGCGGGGTTGAGCCGGCGCAGCAGAAGGTAGGTCCCGAGCGGATCGTCCAGCGGCGGCAGATAGAGCCGGTTGGTCAGGCAAACCTCATAGGTCTCGCCGGCGCGGATTTCCTCAAGGCAGGTTTCGATCAGCCGAAGGTAGTCCGGGATGGAGTGATGCCAGGAAACACCAGGGGAACCGGTGGAATTCCGCTCATCCGTCGGACC
>NZ_JCACHA010001179.1:0-4869 GCF_059503625.1 Skermanella sp. | reverse complement strand
GGTAGTCGAAAGTGTGCTGATCCTGGGCTGACGCTGAAGGAACCTCCCCGATTATTCAACGTTGTCAAATATATGGCGATAAGTGGAGGAAACTAGACATGACTGAGCCTACTGGAACACCTCCGACATCTCCCGCTACTAAACAGGACACGACGAAGTCCGTCCAGGGCAGTACCGGATCGGCCACTGGTGCAACGACCGACACCAGTCAGCCGGCGGCGGCACAGGCTACTGGAACTGACCAGTCGGCTGCTGAAAAGTCCCTCGACACGAAGGAACCGTCTGCTGAGAAGATCCTCGAGACAAACCCGTCGGCTACAGCATCGACTGCTCCAAAGCTGACCAGTGGCAGTCAGATCGAAACTGCAACCACCCTTCCGGGAGCAACGGGATTGAGCCAGAGGGGCGTGGGCGGGGTTGTCGAGCCTAGTTTGCCCCAAAGCAACGGTGATAGCAGTTTCGGTCAGTCAACGAGCAGCAACACGATCATAATAGGCTCAGATACTAGCAGCGAGCAGCAGGATCGCCGTGAGCAGTCCGAGAGCTTGGCGGACACCCCCTCGCAGTACAGCAGGGATGTTGGCCGCAAGGCATCAGAGGTCTACGAGCAAGGACGTCAAGCCGCTGGCCAAGTGTGGGATACCGCCCAGCGTGCGGCCAATCAAGTTCGTCGGCAGGGCAGCCAGGGACTTTCCTCGGTTCAGCCTATGCTGCGGGAGACCCCCGCAGCCGGCCTCATGGTCGGGGCTGCCGTTGGCGTCCTGGTCGGTTACCTTATCGGTCACGCAACCGCTTCCGCCCGTACCACCCGCACCCGGCGGTACAGTGATCGTGATGAGTTTAGTAACTCCGGAAGCTATCCCAGCAGCTATGGCGGCTCGTACAGCAGTTCGAGCCGCTACCCGGATGGGGATCGCAATACCGACATGCACCTCTATGCCGACCGCGTTCGTTACAGTGACGGGAATTGATGAAGGGTTTCTCTGGAGTAGGCTTGAAGGAGCCTTTCCTCCGACCAAGATCCAGAGGGTCGGAACCAGATGAACTCAGCGATGGCAGACGCCCGATCTCGACGGAACGAGCCGGAGCGGAGTAACTCGCAACGCCGACCCGGCAGCGGGAGGTGGTCGGAGCGGCTATCCTGGGATCGAGAACCATGGATGGTCCAGTCGCCACTCCCCGCTGCTACTCCACTGGGATTGCGGGACCCTGTTCCTGGTCGTCCAGGTTCATAGGGCGGCCAGCAATAACACCTGGAAGGCGTCTATGCTCAAGGGGCAAGCCGTCAAACGGCTCGGCAAGAAGGCGAAGAAGAGCTTTCGCGGATACCCTGTGGCGACCATTGCCTTCTATGGGCCAGACAGCAAGAAGGCGACCAAAGTGGCGGTCGCCATCGTCCTGGCGGCCGAGCAGGAACCTGCTGAACTGCGGCGGTGGTTGTCCGACGACCGTGATGTGCGGACTGATGCGGAAATTGCTACCGAGATCCTGACGTTCATCGACAGAGCCGGCGTCAAGACTGTCGCCATGACTGACCAGATCATCGGCTGCCCACATGAGGAAGGTATCGATTATGAGGGCGAGACCTGCCCGCAATGTCCATACTGGGCCGGGCGGGACCGGTGGACGGGTGAAATGCTTCACTGAACACCATTGGAGATTACGTAAGATATGCCGCTTGATTTCCGACAACGACACTCTCCAGCAACTCCCACTGGCTTGACCGCCTTTGCCAACCCACTGCCACCGATACCGATCCTGGCCGCCTTCCACGATCAGCCTTTCCCACAGGTGTCGCCAACGTGATCTGCCTTGCTCATGATGGAGGCCAACTCGCCAATGCTTCTGATATGGGCTTGAGCCTAACCGGCCTGCCCACGAGGCTACCTACGCGGCTCATGCTCACATCTTGCTCGCGAATGGTAAAAACAAGCTGGTGGATCCGTGAGTACCGCTGACCAGAAGAGAACGAGCAAATTTCTCAGCCTCCTGCTCCGGCACCGGCCCGAGTTGATCGGAATCAGGCTCGATCACGGTGGCTGGGTCGATATTGACGATCTGCTGGACGCGATGAAACACCACGGACAGGCACTGCATCGCGAGGACCTGATGGAGATCGTCAAAGCTGATCTGAAGGGCCGCTATGCCATCGTGGGCAATCGTATTCGAGCCAACCAGGGCCATAGTGTCGAGGTTGACCTTGGTTTGGAACCGGTGCAACCGCCAGAGTACCTCTACCATGGAACTGTCGAGCAGTTCCTCCCGGCAATCCGGAACCAGGGCTTGGTGAGAGGGCGGCGGCACCATGTTCATCTGTCGGAGGACGCAGAAACAGCCACGGCTGTTGGCAGCCGACGCGGCAAAGCGGTGGTGTTGGTCATTCAGGCCGGCCACATGCACCGAGATGGTCATACATTCTACCAAAGCCACAATGGCGTTTGGTTGACCAACGATGTCGCTTCTCGATACATCGTATTTCCAGGCTGAGATCGGACTCCATGATGAACCTAGCCCGTCATCGGCCGGCCTTGATGAACGCTGTCAGGCATCATGTGAGGTGTGCCGGTCAATTTCCGGCCACAGCACTCTCCAGCAGTTCCCGGAGTTTCGACCATCTTCGCCCACCCTCTGCCGACCGGATAGCTATCCCGATGGCCTTCCGCTGACCGACCAGGACGACCAGCTTCTTGCCACGGGTGACGCCGGTGTAGATTAGGTTCCGCCGCAGCATCATGTAATGTGTCATGCCCACAGGGATCACAACGGCCGGGTACTCTGACCCCTGCGATTTATGGATCGTCGTGGAGAAGGCGAGCGACACCTCGTCAAGTTCGCCGAACTGGTACACGACCTCCCGGCCGTCGAAAATGATCGTCACCTCTTGGGCATCGGCGTCGATGGTCGAGACAAACCCCAGGTCACCGTTGAAGACCTCCTTGTCGTAGTCGTTGGCGGTCTGCATCACCTTGTCGCCCGGTCGGTAGGTCCATCCGAACCGCTCTACTTGGGGCTGCCCAGTGGCGGGGTTCAAAGCCGCCTGGAGGGCGACGTTCAGCGTCCGGGCTCCCAGTCCTCCCCGGTTCATCGGGGCCAGCACCTGAATGTCCCTGGTGGCGTCGAAGCCGAACCGCTTGGGGATGCGGTTCTGCACCACCTCGACGACCTTGCGTGCCGCGTCCTCGGAGTCGGCAGCATCGATGAAGTAAAAATCCGAGTTCTGGCCGTCCGCTGGTGGCTTGAGATCAGGCATCCGGCCGGCGTTGATCCGGTGGGCACTCGTGATGATCTGGCTCTCGGCGGCTTGCCTGAACACCTCGGTCAGCCGCACCACGGGCACCATGCCGGAGCCGATGATGTCGGCCAGCACCTGTCCGGGGCCAACCGAGGGAAGCTGGTCGACGTCACCGACCAGGATCACGGCGGAACCGTTCCGGACCGCCTTCAGGGTTGCCGCCATGATCGGCACATCGACCATGCTGGTCTCGTCCAGGACCAGCAGGTTGCAGTCCAGCAGGTTCTCCTCCGTCCGCTTGAAACCGCCACCGGCGGGATCGAACTCCAGCAGCCGGTGGATGGTCCTGGCTTCCAGGCCGGTCGCCTCGGTCATCCGCTTGGCCGCCCGACCGGTGGGGGCGGCGAGCAGAACCTCGACCCTCTTGGCAGCCAGGATCTTCAGGATGGCGTTGACCAGTGTGGTTTTACCCACCCCCGGTCCGCCGGTGATGACCACGACCTTGGACGCCAGTGCCATCCGGACCGCCGCCTGTTGGCTTTCCGCCAGCGTGACGCCAAGTTTCGCCTGCACCCACTCGATGGCCTTGTCAGCCTCGATGGTCGGCCAGGGCGGCTGGCCGTCCCGCAATGCCCGGAGCCGCTCGGCAATCGTCCGCTCGGCTTCCCACAGCTTCCTCATGAAAACGCACTGCCGCTCCCCGATGGTGTCGGCCACTACCATGCCGTCCCCGAGTTCGAGGTTGATCGCGTCCTCCAGGATCTCGTTCGAAATCTCCAGCAGTTCCTCCGCCAGCTTCAGCAACTCGTCGCGGGGCAAGCCGCAGTGACCGTCATCGACCGCGTTCAGTAGGGCATAGCTAATCCCGGCCCTGGCTCGTATCATCGCCGTCTTCGGGATACCGAGCTTCTCAGCGATCATGTCGGCGGTCTTGAAACCAATTCCCCGAATGTCACGGGCCAGCCGGTACGGGTTCTCGGTCACCAGCGGGATCGCGTCGGCCCCATAGGTCTTGTAGATCCGAACCGCCCGTGACGTGCCGACGCCATGGCTCTGGAGGAACACCATGATCTCGCGAATGGCCTTCTGGTCGCTCCAGGCCAACCGGATCTTGGATGCTCGCTTGGGACCAATACCGGCGACCTCAGTGAGCCGTTCGCCCTGCTGCTCGATGATGTCGAACACGGCCTCGCCGAACGTCTTGACCAGCTTCTTGGCATAGACCGGGCCGATGCCCTTGATCAGCCCTGAGCCCAGGTACTTCTCCATGCCCTCCAGAGATGACGGAGGAGCCGACTTCAGGAAGGCTGCCCTGAACTGCTGCCCATGCTCGCGATGGACCTCCCACTTACCCGACGCCTGGACGAACTCACCGGCCGAGATCGAGGCGGCGTGGCCCAGCACGGTCACGAGGTCGCGGTGTCCCCGAACCTGGACCCGCAGCACGCAATAGCCGTTATCAGGATTGTGGTAGGTCACCCGCTCGACCAATCCGGCCAGAGGCTCGCGATCAGGAGCGGCGGCCGGATTGTTCATGCTGGGCAGCCAGCCGGAAAGGCTCGCTGAAGCAGCGTATTCACTGGCCGTTCCATCAGGTCATAACCATCAGGCATCATGTCCCTTCTTACAGGAAGGAT
>NZ_JCACHA010001178.1:471-4872 GCF_059503625.1 Skermanella sp. | reverse complement strand
GGGAGGGGCGTTCGATCGGCGTGCCCTTCGGCGTCCATCCCGACACCTGCCCGGTAGCCGCGGTCCGGGCCTGGCTTGACCACGCTGGTATCGTCCACGGTCCGCTGTTCCGCCCGGTCGGTCGGGCCGGTACCATTCGGCTGGACCGCCTGACTGATCGCTCGGTCGCCCTGATCGTCAAGCGCGCTGCCGAAGCGGCAGGGCTCGACCCGGCCGGCTACGCCGGTCACAGTCTACGCAGCGGTCACGCCACCACGGTCGCGATGAATGATGGCGACGAGCGCACCATCCAGGCCCAACTCGGCCATGCCAGCGCTGAGATGACCCGCCGATACATCCGCGAAGCCAACATCTTCCGGCGCAGCTCCGCCGGAAAGCTTGGGCTTTGAAAGGCAGGCGTCCTCGTCGCTGTCGACCATGCTCCCATCTTCCAGTGCGCCATGACGTGCCAATTTTCCTGGTAGCCCTCGGGGCACCTGTCCAGGCCACCACACCGCAGCTACAAGAATAATTTTTTTCAGCTGCATCCAAATGCCTGAGCTTTGCAGTAGCTGGTCTAGGACGCGTTTTCCAGGGCGTCCTGCCATGTGAGGAAATGCCGCCGATGTCGGTTACTGCAAATCCGTGTTCATCATCGTGCTCACACCATCGACAATAGGTGCCGCGCTGCGCAGTAACACGCCGAGCAAAGGACTACTCGGCAAGTTGTTTCTCTTGGCTGTAACAATCAGAATACGTGGGAGGCACTGATGCAAATTCGACGGAGAGCGCTGCCGGCTGCCGGTCTTGCGCTGACCGCATGGTTGTCTGCGGGGTATGCCGATGCTTCCAGTCACCGGGAGGCGCCGTTCATCAGCGGGCTGCCGAAGGTCGACGGGACAGACTTCTACATGTTCCGCAGCTATGAGGCCGGCCGGGAAGACTATGTCACGCTGGTCGCCAACTATCTGCCGCTGCAGGATGCCTATGGCGGCCCGAACTACTTCATGCTCGATCCCAATGCCGTTTACGAGATCAAGATCGACAACGACGGCGATGCGAAAGAGGACATAACGTTCCAGTTTCGCTTCAATCGACAAGCCAGGGACATAACACTTTCCGTGGGCGGCGAGGACGTCGCGGTGCCGGTGATCAACGTCGGCCAGATCGGGAAGAGCGGCGATCCGAAAGACACCGGCAATCTGAACGTTGAGGAGTTCTTCCACGCCGCCATCATCCAGAATGGCCGGGAAGGTGGCTTCAAGAGCATCACCAACGCTGCGACGCGTGACCGGAGATTCCTCAAGCCGGTCGACAATATCGGCACTAAAACCCTGCCCGACTACGAGGCCTATGCCAACGCGCACATCTACAACGTCGCCCTGCCGGGCTGCGGCAATGGCAGGATGTTCGTCGGCCAGCGAAAGGAGCCGTTTGCCGTCAACCTCGGAGAAACCTTCGACCTGGTCAACATCGCGAACCCGGTCGGCGAGGAATTCAGTGCCGCCGAGCAGAGCGACCTCAACGACAAGAACATCACATCCCTCATTCTTGAAGTGCCGATCTCCTGCCTTGTCGACAAGGACCCGGTGATTGCCGGCTGGACGACAGCGAGCATCAAGCTGGACCGGGACCTCGATAATGGTGGCAAGGGCAGCAAACGAGGCGAGCGCGAGCCGGAGATGGTCCAGGTGTCCAGGCTCGGCCATCCCCTGGTCAACGAACTCGTGATCGGCCTCAAGGATAAGGACAAGTTCAACGGCAGTCGGCCGTTCAGCGATGCCCAGTTCGCGACCTATGTCACCAATCCGACCCTGCCGGAAATTCTCGAGCTGCTGTTTGGCCCGGCCGGCGTTCGCGCTCCTGATCTGTTTCCGCGCACCGACCTGGTCGCCACCTTCCTGACCGGCATCGAGGGCGTCAATCAGCAGGCCAACGGACGTCCCGCGGAAATGCTGCGGCTGAATACGAAGACTGAGCCCACTCCTGCGGCCTCGCAGAACAGGCTGGGCGTGATTGGCGGCGATGCCGCTGGCTTTCCCAATGGCCGCCGTCCGGGCGATGATGTCGTTGATATCTCGCTGCGCGTCGCCATGGGCCGCCTGATTTCCCTTGGCCTGTTCGGCGATCCGGCCAAGGCTCCCTCGGGCGCGCTGGACTTCACTGACGGAGCCATCACTGGTGCCGCCGACTTCAAGGCCGCTTTCCCGTACCTCATGACCCCGATTGCCGGATCGCCCTCCATGGCAGCGGCGCCTGAGGTCGCGAAGGTAACTCCGTAATCAGTCGCTAAGTCTGACTTCCGCTCCGCCCTGAGCCGAATGCCCCTGGGACACGGCTGGGGGTGGAGCGCCCAGTTCGCAGCCTGCACTTCCAGACGGACGATCCAACCAGGAGGCCAAGCGTGAGCCTTATCGCCGCAATGACTGGGAACCGTGGTGCCCCCAAGCCCCCACGCCACCGGCGCCTTGTCACCGCCGTCGTCGTGCTCACCCTTGTCAGTTGGGGCTCGTCCGGCGTCCCGGCAGCTCCCTTTCACCCCAGCAATGAGGCTCAGATCCTGGAGCACCTGCCGGCGGCCGGCACTGAACAGATGCGCCAGTTGCGGCAACTCCGTGGCCGGCTCGCGGACCAGCCGGAGAATATTGACCTCGCTGTCCACCTTGCCCGGCTCTATCTTGAACTCGGCCGCGCCGAGGGCGATCCGCGCTATTACGGCTATGCGCAGGCGGCGCTGCTGCCCTGGTGGGATCAGCCGGCACCGCCGCCGGACATTCTGTTGCTGCGTGCCACTCTGCGGCAAAGCCAGCATGATTTCCCCGGTGCGCTGGCTGATCTCTCACAGGTGCTCGACCAGGATCCGCGTAATGCCCAGGCCTGGCTGACGCGGGCTGTGATCCTGCGCGTGACCGGCGATTTTGCCGAAGCTCGGCGCGCCTGTGCGCATCTGGTGAGGCTGGCCAGCGCTTTGATCAGCACCGCCTGCATCGCCGATATCGCCAGCCTGAACGGCGATGGTGAGCGAAGTTACCAGATCCTGCACCGGCAGTTCGGCCAAAGCGAGGGCATCAGCAATCCGGAGCGGCTGTGGGTACTCACATCCCTGGCGGAAACGGCAGCTCGGCTAGGCGATACGTCGGCAGCGGAGGCTCACTTCCGCACGGCCCTGTCGCTCGGTCTCCGGGATCCATACCTGCTTGGCGCCTACGCGGATTTCCTGCTCGACGAGGGCCGACCGGCGGAGGCCCGCGAGCTGGTAAGAGACGAGAGCAGGATCGATGGACTCGTGCTTCGACTGGCACTGGCAGAAGATGCCGTTGATGGAGGCCGTCGGACCGACATCAGCCAAACTGCCAGGATTCGGGACCTTCAGGCGCGGTTTGAAGCCAGCCATCGTCGCCAGGAAACTGTTCATCGCCGTGAGGAAGCCTGGTTCACGCTGAAGCTGCTGCGCGACCCGCCGAAAGCGCTCGGCATTGCCCTGGAAAATTGGGCAGTTCAGCGGGAACCCTGGGATGCCCGGATCGTGCTTGAAGCCGCTCTGGCAGCCGGCGACCGCGCGGCTGCGGAACCCGTTGTGAAATGGCTTGCAGCCTCGAGGCTACAGGATGTCCTCCTGGAGCCGCTGGTGGCACGGCTCAGGGGGACGCAACCATGAAACCACCAGCACTCCTGTGCCTGCTGCTGATTGTACTGATGCCGGCACCTGCCGTGGCGCACAAGCCGAGCGACAGCTATCTGACTTTGTCGGTCGAGAACGAAACGATCCAGGGGCAGTGGGACATTGCCCTGCGTGACCTGGACCATGCCGTCAGCCTCGACCTGAACAATGACGGGATGATCACGTGGGGCGAGTTGCAGGCCCGGCACAGTGCTATCGTCGCCTATGTGATGCCGCGCCTCGCCCTTCGCGCGGACGGTAGCGTCTGCGATACTCAGGTCACCGACCAGCTTGTGGACAATCATACCGACGGCGCCTACGCGGTGCTGCGCTTCGCGGCCAGGTGTCCGCTCGCACCCGAGATGCTCAAGGTCGGCTACGATCTGTTCTTCGGCCTGGACCCTCAGCATCGCGGTTTGCTGCGGTTGCTGTACGGCGGTGAGACCCGCAGCGCGATCTTCAGCCCGGTCAGCGCTCAGCAGAGTTTCGAGCTTGCCTCACCCGATCCCAGGGATCAGTTCCTGCAATTTGTCGAAGAGGGGATCTGGCATATCTGGATCGGGTTCGATCATATCCTGTTTCTGATCAGCCTGCTGCTGCCAGCCGTGCTTCGGCGGGTGGATGGTGGCTGGCAAGCCGCTGCCAATCTCCGCTCTGCCCTCTGGGATGTCCTGAAGATCGTCACGTCTTTCAGCGTGGCCCATTCAATCACCCTGACGCTGGCAGCGCTCGGCTTCCTCGCGATACCTTCCCGGCTGGTC
>NZ_JCACHA010001178.1:0-461 GCF_059503625.1 Skermanella sp. | reverse complement strand
CGAGTCCGCCATTGCAGCCAGCATTGTCGTCGCCGCGCTCAACAACATCGTCCCGGTCATTTCCAGGCGACTTTGGATGGTGTCCTTCGGTCTCGGACTGGTGCATGGCCTTGGTTTCGCAAACGTGCTGGCTGACCTGGATCTCCCGGCGAACACCCTGATAGAGGCGCTGCTGGCCTTTAACCTGGGGGTCGAGATCGGGCAGCTCGCGATTGTCTGCAGCTTCATTCCGCTGGCCTATGTCCTGCGCCGCAGCTGGGTGTATCAGACGGTCATCCTCAAGGCTGGATCACTCGCCATCGCCATGGTGGCTATCATCTGGATGCTGAATCGCGGTCTGGATATGCAACTCAGCCTGCTTTGACGAACGCCGATCCGGCAGCCGCAAGGAGTTCCGGTTTGAAAGGATGTCGATGATCTGGTCACCCTTAACAGTTCTGTCCCTGATGATCGTGGGAGCG
>NZ_JCACHA010001177.1:0-4883 GCF_059503625.1 Skermanella sp. | reverse complement strand
TCACCACTCCCTGCAAGCGCAGAAGACCTTTAACACCATTGGCTTTTGTGCGCAATATTCATTTTTCAGCGGAAACGAAGATGCGATCCGTGCGGGTCCGGTTCAGGCCGGCTAAAGCTTCGAGGGGATCTGGTCCGGGGCATTCGGCGCCGCAACGGCCGGTTCCCCGCACGGAGCACCCTGCCCGGACGCCGACGGGACCGGCAACCGGGAGAGCGAGCGTCGGGTAAGGTGGCGGTTCAGTCAGTCCGGTGCCGGCGGCATTTCCTCCGGATTGCCCCGACTTCCCTGCAAGATGTCCTGTCCGGTTATTCCGTCATGTCCGCGAGGGCGAGCAAGGTGGTGAGCGCCATGCCGAGCTGCCGAACGCTTCCGCTCTTCTCGACATCCAGGAATTCGTCGAGCGAGTGCTGGCGGTCGCCGATCCCCGAGGCGATGGTAACCGTGGGAATGCCCATGCTGATCGGCACGTTCGCATCCGTGCTTGCCGAGACCAGTTTGGGCGTCCACCCATGGGCGGCGACGGCGGCCACGGCTACCCCGACGATCGGCTGGTCCTCGCTCGTCTTGCCGGACGGCCTGTCGCCCACGAGTTCGGTCACGGCGGTGATCGATCCGCTTTTCGTCGAGCGGGTGGCGTTCTCGGCTTCGGCCGCCTTGGCCACGATATCCAGGAAGCGCTTTTCCAAAGCGCCGAGATCCTCGGGTGAAGCCGATCGCATATCGACCAGCATCCAGGCTTCGGTCGGGATCGAGTTGACGGAGGTGCCGCCGCCGATCACGCCGACGCTGTGGGTCGTGCCCTTGGGCACCTCGATCCCCGCAAGTCCCTGCATGGCGGCACCAAGGGGATACATCGGGTTGACGGTCCCGAACGCCCGGTAGCTATGGCCTCCCGGCCCCTTGTAGCGCACCTCGTAGCGCTTGCTCCCGGCAGCCGTATTCATCACCTGGTCCGGATAGAGCCCGTCGAACGTGATGAACGTCTTGATCCGGTCCTTGTACTGTCCCTGGCGGAGCAGGTACTTGACACCGCGAAGATCTCCCAGTCCTTCTTCGCCGACGCTGCCGACGATGAGGATGTCGTGCCGGTGTTTGATGCCGGCCGCATCCATTGCCCGCGTCATGGCAAGGATCGCCGCCAATCCGCGGCTGTTGTCGGCGATGCCGGGCGCCTTGATCTTCGTGCCGTCGCGTTTCGGCGTGAGGTCGGTATCCATGTCGAACACGGTGTCGAGATGGGAAACGATCGCAACCATCTCGCCATTGCCCGTCCCCTTGCGGACGGCCAGCACGTTGCCTTCCGGGTCGATCGAGACATCCGCGAGACCCTGAGCCCGCAGCATGCCGGCGAACGCTTCCGCCTTGCGCTGCTCCTGCCTGAGGGGAGCCGGGATCTGCTGAAGCTTCAGGTTTTCCTCGACGATCCGGTCGTGTCCGCTGTCGAACGATGCCATCGCCTGCCGATAGCCGGCACTTGCCATGACGCGCTCGACCGCAGGGTGCTTCGGCTGCTGGGCTTGTTGCGCGCCGGCTCCGTGCGAGATTGCGCCCAGGGAAGTCAGTAGGGCCAAGGTGATGAAGGCTGTCGAGCCTCGGGACATTGCGTTCTCCCACGCGGTGAGGTGCCGATCCTGTGCAACACGCGCAAGCGGCGGATGTCCCGGACGACAGGTCCCCACGTATCCGGACGCCAAGGTCGCGGCAGGCCGGATGGGCGCCATGTGTCATGACGTTGTCCGCCGTGAAGATAGCGGTCGGCGGCTGATCGAGCCTCAGCGCCGCAAGCGTCCGCTGGCCGAAGGCCGAAGGCCGTTCTCGTGTCCTGCGGCGACAAGGCTAAGCATCGAGACCTTCGGGTATCTTCCACCCCCGTTCCCGATAGGCCTCGATGATCACCCGCGACATGACGGCCAGCTCGGGCGACCGGTCGTTGATCCGGCGGCTCATGATGATGGGCGACGTGATGGTCTGCTCGACGAGTTCGCGGTAGACCACGTCGTCCCGGCGCAGGCGCTGCACCGAGGTCGGTACGATGCAGATGCCGACCTCCGCCGCGACGAGGCCGATCGCCGTCTGCAACTCTCGGGCCTCATGGGCGATGTTCGGCTCCAGGCCCCGGTCGCGGAAGATCGAGATCACCTGATCGGCGTAGCTTGGGCGCGGCACCCGTGGGTACAGGATCAGCGGTTCGCCCGCCAATTCGGTGAAGCTCAGCGGCCCTTCCCGCTCGAGAAGCGGGTGGCTCAGCGGCAGGGCAACCTTCCTGATCCGCAACGTGCCGGGCGGGATGATGAGCGGCTATCTGACCGAGCGGGCCAAGCCGGGCGACACGCTGACCCTCAAGGGGCCGCTGGGAAGCTTCTACCTGCGCGACACCAGGCGGCCGGTGCTGATGCTGGCCGGAGGGACCGGGCTGGCGCCCTTCCTGTCCATGCTGGGCAAGGTGGCGGAAACCGGCTGCGAGCAGCCGATCCATCTGGTCTACGGCGTCACGACGGACGGCGATCTGGTCGAGGTCGAGACCATCGCCGAGTTCGTCAAGAAGATCCCGAACTTCACCTTCGCCACCTGCGTCGCCGACAAGGGCAGCAACCATCCGCTCAAGGGCTACGTCACCCATCACCTGGAGGCCAAGCACCTGAACGCCGGCGACGTGGACGTCTATCTCTGCGGCCCGCCACCGATGGTCGAGGCCGTCCGGGTCTTCTTCCGGGACCAGGGCGTCAATCCGGTGAACTTCCACTACGAGAAGTTCACGCCGAGCGAAGTGAGCGCGTCATGACCGGGCACGGACCGCTCAAGGGGCGTTTCCAGGGCAAGGTCATGGTCGTCACCGGCGCCGCCCAGGGCATCGGCCGCACCGTGGCCTTGGGGGCAGCCCGCGAGGGCGCCTCCGTGGTGCTGGTGGACCGGGCGGAGATCGTCCACGAGGTCCGGGCGGAGCTGGAAGGCATCGGCTCGCCGTCGCTGTCGGTGACGACAGACCTGGAGAACTATTCCGGAGCCGACAGCGCCATGGCGCAGGCGTTGGACCGGTTCGGCCGGATCGATATCCTGGTCAACAATGTCGGCGGCACGATCTGGGCCAAGCCCTATGCCGAGTACCGCGAGCCGGAGATCGAGGCCGAGGTCCGGCGCTCCCTGTTCCCGACGCTGTGGTGCTGCCGGGCGGTGCTTCCCGCCATGCTGAAGCAAGGCGGCGGTGTGATCGTCAACGTCTCGTCGGTGGCGACGCGCGGCGTCAACCGGGTGCCCTATGCAGCCGCCAAGGGCGGCGTCAACGCTATTACGGCATCGCTCGCCTTCGAGTATGCCGAGCACGGCATCCGGGTCGTCGGCACGGCCCCCGGCGGCACCGAGGCGCCGCCCCGCCGCATCCCGCGCAACCCGACCGCCCAGGACGAGCGGGAGAAGGTCTGGTACCAGGGCATCGTCGATCAGACGATCTCGTCCAGCTTCATGAAACGCTACGGCACGCTGGAGGAGCAGGCGGCGCCGATCCTCTTCCTGGCGTCCGACGAGGCGTCCTACATCACCGGCACGATCCTGCCGGTCGCCGGCGGCGATCTGGGCTGAGGCACGGAAACGCCTGGAAACGTTCGAAAACAATATTTCCCAAGAAATGAAGTGAAATCCGGCATGCCGCCGGAAATGCGCCGGCATGCTTGGCCGGAACCCAATAAACATGAACAGGGAGAGGAAAAATGGCGTTGACACGCACCATTGACGTCCAGGACTTCATGAATTCACACAAGCTGTCGTCCTACCAGATCAGGATCATCGCGCTCTGCTTCCTGATCGTGGCGATCGACGGCTTCGACACGGCCGCGATCGGCTTCATTGCTCCGGCGTTGCGATCCGAATGGAGCGTTTCGGCGGCCCAACTGGCGCCGCTGTTCGGCGCCGGCCTGTTCGGCCTGATGGTAGGCGCGTTCATCTTCGGTCCGCTGGCCGACAGGATCGGGCGCAAGTATTCGCTGGTGCTGACCGTTCTGTTCTTCGGTGCCGCCAGTCTGGCTTCGGCGTGGTCCACCTCGATCACCGAGCTGACCATCCTGCGCTTCCTGACCGGCATGGGGCTGGGCAGCGCCATGCCCAATGCGATCACGCTGACTTCGGAATTCTGCCCGGAAAAACGCCGGTCGTTCCTGACCACGCTGATGTTTTGCGGCTTCACGCTGGGTTCCGCCTTCGGCGGTCTGGCGGCGGCGCATCTGGTGGCAGCATACGGCTGGGAATCGGTCCTGCTGCTCGGCGGCGTCCTGCCGCTGGCACTGGTCCCGGTCTTGTTGCTGGCCCTGCCGGAATCGGTGCGTTTCCTGGTTCTCAAGAACGCTCCCGCCGAGCGGATCGCCGCCGTGCTCCGCAAGATAGCCCCCGAGGCCGATCTGAGCGGCGCTACTTACACCGGCATCGCCCAGCCCAAGGGCTCGCCCGTGCGGCAGTTGTTCCAGCCGGGGCTGGTATCAGGGACCCTGCTGATCTGGCTGACCTTCTTCATGAGCCTACTGGTCTTCTATCTCCTGTCGAGCTGGCTGCCGACCGTCATCAGCAGCGCCGGCATGACGCTGAAGGAAGCATCCCTGATGGCGATGATGCTTCAACTCGGCGGGACCGCAGGGGCGCTTCTGATCGGCGCGCTGATGGACAGGATCAACCCGCATACGGTGCTCGGCTCCTTCTATGTTCTGGCAGCATTGTTCATCGCCCTGATCGGGAGCTCTACGGCATCGCCCTGGCTGCTGTCCGCCGCCGTCTTCGGCGCCGGGTTCTGTCTGGCGGGATCGCAGGTCGGCGTCAACCCTCCATGCCTTCGATCACCGTCAACGACGTCGATCTGTACTATGAGCTGACCGGTCCCCAAAGGGCGCCCGTCGTGG
>NZ_JCACHA010001176.1:0-4885 GCF_059503625.1 Skermanella sp. | reverse complement strand
TCCATTCCCGCCTCCACCGCGGACTGCCGCATGCCCGCTGCATCCTCCACACCCACATGCCCTATGCGACTGCCCTGACGACGCTGGAAGGCGGCAGGCTGGAGCCGGTCAACCAGAACGCGCTGCGGTTCTACGATCAGATCGCCTATGACGACGAGTACAACGGTCTGGCGCTGGACGAGGCGGAGGGCGACCGGATGTGCGCCGCGCTCGGCAACCGGCAGATCATGTTCATGGCCAACCATGGCGTCAGCGTCATCGGCCACAGCGTCGCCTTCGCCTTCGACTCTATGTACTACCTGGAACGCGCCTGCCGGAACCAGGTCCTTGCCATGTCGACGGGCAGGCCCCTCAAGCGCGTCCCCGATGGTCTTGCCCGCAAGGTCGCCCAGCAGATCGCGGGGGAAGACAACTCCGAACGCCATTTCGATGCGCTGAAGCGCATCCTGGACCGGGAAGAGCCGGATTACGCCGGCTGACCGATGCTCAGATGATGCCCAGCGACTTGAAGCTGGCGTGCTTGCCCTTGCCGATCACGAGGTGATCGTGAACAGCCAAGCCCATCGCCTTGGCTGCGGTCACGATCTCCTTGGTCATGTCGATATCCGCGCGGCTCGGCGTCGGATCGCCGCTTGGATGGTTGTGGACCAGGATGATTGCGGAAGCGCCCAGTTCGAGCGCCCGCTTGATGACTTCGCGTGGATAGACCGGCGTATGGTCCACGGTGCCGCGTTGCTGCACCTCGTCGGCGATCAGCGTGTTCTTGCGGTCCAGGAACAGCAGGCGGAACTGCTCGGTCGCCTCGTTCGCCATCACTCCCTGGCAATAGTCCAGCAGCCGCTGCCACGTGCTGAGCACCGGCTTGTTCAAGATCTCCTGGCGCGTCATCCGGAGCGCCGCGGCGCCCACGATGGTCAGCGCCGCGACGGTCCCGTCGGTCATCTTCGGAAACGCCTTTCGAAGCGCCTCGGGCGACGCGTTGAAGACGCACCATAGACTGCCGAAGCTGCGCAGCAGCGCCTTGGCCAGCGGTTTCACGTCGCGCCGGGGCAGGGCCGTGAACAGCAGCATCTCCAGCATTTCATAATCCTGAAGCGCATCCGCGCCGGCCGTCAGAAAACGGGTGCGAAGGCGGTCCCGGTGCCCAGCATAGTCTTCCTCGATCGAATCCTTGTCGCTCAATGCGTTCCTTGCGGCTATAAGGCACATGCAACGGCATGCATGCTTATAGCCGCGGCGCGCGGCGGTTGTCAGGTCGAAACGATATCAGCCTGCGATATAGGGAGGCTTGGTGTAACCGGCGGGCGAGAGGGTGAAGATCTCGCAGCCATCCTTGGTGACGCCTATCGAATGCTCGAACTGTGCGGACAGGCTTTTGTCCTTGGTGACCGCCGTCCAGCCATCCGACAGGATCTTCACGTCGTAGCGCCCGGCGTTGACCATCGGCTCGATCGTGAAGAACATGCCTTCCCGCAGCACCGGCCCGCGCCCGGGCTGGCCGAAATGAAGGACCGACGGAGCATCGTGGAAGACCCGGCCAAGGCCGTGACCGCAAAAATCGCGCACGATGGAGAAACGATGCGACTCGGCATAGCGCTGGATCGCGTAGCCGATATCGCCGAGCGTGGCGCCGGGGCGCACCGCCGCGATGCCGAGCATCAGCGACTCATAGGTGACGTCGACCAGCTTGCGCGCCTTGATGCTGACATTTTCGCCGCACAGGAACATCCGGCTGGTATCGCCGAACCAGCCGTCCAGGATCACCGTGATGTCGATGTTCAGGATATCGCCGTCGCGCAGGCGCTTGTCGCCGGGAATCCCATGGCAGACGACATGGTTGATCGAGATGCAGGTCGCCTTGGGGTACCCGCGATAGCCCAGCGGGGCGGGGACCGCCCCATGGTCGCGTATATAGGTCTCGCACAGCACGTCCAGTTCGCCGGTCGTGACGCCGGGAACGACATAGGGACTTATAAAATCGAGCGTGGCCGCGGCGAGCCGACCTGCTTTCCGCATTCCGTCGAAATCTTCCGGGCCGTGCAGGCGGATGCGGTTGCTGTCGAGGTCGTCGGTCTGGGCCGCTTCAGCTCTGGTCATTATGGTTCCGTAATTTCATCAAGCGTGGTCAGAAGCACGGGCAGGGGCCGATCCAGCAGGATCGCCTCCGGCGTGACGGTACAAGAATAGCACAGCGTTTCCACGCCGGCCTTGCGGGCGCTCAGCAGACCCTTATGGTAAACGGGGTCGATGTCTTCCGCGACTCGGAAGTGGTCGCAATCGCCACGCTGCACAAGATAAAGCATGACCGCCCTGCATCCCAGTGCCACCATGTCGGCCAGTTCGACAAGGTGCTTGGCGCCGCGCGCGGTGACGCAGTCGGGAAACTCGGCAGCCCTACCGCCATGGCGGTCGAGACGCCGCAGATGCACGTTCTTGATCTCGACATAGGCGGGTGGCCGGTCCGGTGCTTCGAGCAGCAGGTCGATCCGCGAATTGCGACCGTACCTGACCTCCCGCCTGATCGTCTCGTACCCGTCGAGTTCGGGGATGTTCCCGGCTTTGATCGCGGCGGCGGCCAGGGCGTTCGGGTGCCCCGTGTTGACGCCGACGGCATGACCGTCCGCTTCGACCAGTTCCAGCGTATAGGCCAGTTTGCGCGCCGGGTTGTCCGAGCGCGAAAGCCAGACCCGGGATCCGGGAGCGTTCAATCCGAGCATCGTGCCGGAATTCGGCACATGCGCGGTCACGACCGAACCGTCGGGAAACTCGACGTCGGCCAGGAAGCGCTTGTAGCGCTGGACCAGGCGGCCTTCTGAAAGAACCGACGGAAACGAGACGCCGGCACGCATCGGCTTGGGAGAAAGGGTCATGGCCGCCCTTGTATCCGCGAGCAATGGCGGACGGCAAGGTTCCAGCATTGGCCCTGCGGGAAATTTCACCCGCAGCTTCGTTCGAAAGCCTTTGGAACGGAACGTAAACCAGACATCGCTGTTAGACCGCTGCCTCCCTCGATGGGGGCATGTGGAGCACGGAATGACTACAGCACCAGCCTTTATCATCGAGACTACCGAGTCCGCTGTCGGCGTCGTCGTATTGCAGGACGGCGGCTACCGCTTCTTCGCCTCCAACCCCCGTGCGCAGTCGCTCGACGGCCGGATTTTCAAGAGCCCCGCCCAAGCCGAGCGTGAAGCGCGCCGCCTGGAAAGCGCATCTGCCGCAAGACGCGCCGTGATGCGGGCTTGACCCGTGCGCGTGTTCGGCTATCGACTATGACTGCGGCATGCCAGCCGCCGTCATAGTCGATTTCAGGAAGCCAGGACATGAGCGCTCCCATCCCCGACGTTCCTCCCAATGAAGTCTGGCAGGCGCTGAAAAGCGACCCCAAGGCCAAACTGGTCGATGTCCGTACGACGCCCGAGTGGAACTTCGTCGGCGTGCCCGACCTGAAGGAACTGGGCAAGACGCCGATCAAGATCGAGTGGCAGGTCTATCCAGGCATGTCCGTCAACGAGGATTTCCTGCACAAGCTCAAGCTTGAGGAGGTCGAACCGGGCGACAAGGTATATTTCCTGTGCCGCTCGGGCGTGCGCAGTCTGGCGGCGGCCAAGCTTGCCCAGGAAAACGGCTACGCCGAAGTCTTCAACATCGCCGACGGCTTCGAAGGTCCCAAGGATACAAGCGGCCATCGCGGCACCGTCGCCGGCTGGAAACAGTCGGGCCTGCCCTGGACCCAGGGCTGAAGCTCACCGGCTAAGTCAGCTGTCCAGCAGGCCGTGCCGTTTGTGCCAATTCTCGAGCGATTCATCCGGATACCGGGCGAAGTGGACTTCGCCCGGACCGGTCGGCACCTGAACCCACGGCGCCTTGAAGTCCAGCATGATATGTACCCGCTCCGGTGCCGTCGGCAGAGGCGTGTCGATGGCCGATGCGAAGGGATGGACCAGTTCCGGCCATGCCGGGTCTTCGGCCCAAAGCGCCGTGCCGCAATGCTTGCAGAAATGCCGGTGAGAGGAGCCGCGATGCGTCTTTCCGGGATGCTCCGGATCTTCCAGGGGCGCCTGCCAGGTGGCGACCGCCTCCCGGCCTTCGACTTCAAGGCTGCCGGCATCGCCGCCCAGGTTGATCGCAAAACCTCCTCCGCCGGCGCTCTTGCGGCAGATCGTGCAGTAGCAATGCATGAAGGGAACGGGAGTCGGCGAATTCAGCCTAAACTGGACCGCGCCGCATCGGCATGAACCTTGAAGTTTCATAGCCTTATCTCCCTTGTTTCAACTTTAACTTCAAAGCGTCTGCACGTATGCCAGCGGTTCGAACTCGAACCCCGAAGCGGTCTTGCGGACATATCCGGCATTGGGCAGGCCCCAATGGTAGCCGAACGCCAGCGTCCGGTCCGCTGCCATCCGGTCCAGCAGCTTGTGGCGCGTCGCCCGAGCCATGTCGGCATCCATGTCGAAGACGGCGGACCAGTCCGGATTGCGGACGAACAGGAACGGGACGTTGGTGACGTCGGCCAACGCCATCGCCGTCTCGCCGCCCGATGAAATCTGGAGTGCGGTATGGCCGGGAGTGTGGCCGTATGCCGCCACCGACGTCATGCCCGGCAGCACCTCTTCGCCGGCGCGGTAACGCCTTACGCGGCTGCCGAGGTCGGCGAACGTCGCCCGCACCAGGTCGAACGCAGATTTGCGGCCGGCCGGCGCACGGCTCGCCTCGCCATCGTCCATCCAATACGCATATTCGGCTTCCGGAACCAGGATCTCCGCATTGGGGAACGCCAGCGTGTTGTCGGCGGCCTTGATGCCCGAAATGTGGTCGCCGTGGAAATGCGAGATCACGATGGCCGTGACCGCCGAGGGAGGGATGCCCGCCGCGTCGAGGCCCCGGC
>NZ_JCACHA010001175.1:4041-4891 GCF_059503625.1 Skermanella sp. | reverse complement strand
GTTTTCACAGACCGGCGATTGCCGCCTGCCGACCGCTTGTGTGCCGATATCCCCCTCGCCATATAGATTTCAGCATCCTCCTGGATCGCACATGAGAGTGGGTCAAAAGCGGTCGTGCTGCCTGGCGGGCGACCGGACGACAAGGAGTGTAACCATGGACTTCGAGAAGTACACCGAACGTTCGCGCGGCTTCGTACAGGCCACGCAGGGCTTGGCGCTGCGGCGCGGCCACCAGCGCCTGACGCCCGAACATCTGCTCACGACCTTGCTGGAAGACAAGGAAGGGTTGGCTGCCAACCTGATCCGGTCTGCCGGCGGCGACCCCGCGCGCGCTCTGTCCGCCGTGGAAGCGGAACTCAACAAGCAGCCGAAGGTCGAAGGGGCGGGAGCCGGCCAGATCTATCTGGCGCCCGAACTGGCGCGTCTGTTCCAGACGGCGGAAGACCTTGCCACCAAGGCCGGCGACAGCTTCGTCACGGCGGAACGCCTGCTGCTGGCGCTTGCCATGGCGGAAGGATCGCCCTCCGCCCGCATCCTGAAGGAGGCAGGCGTCACGGCGCAGTCGCTCAACCAGGCGATCAACGCGATCCGCAAGGGCCGTACCGCCGACAGCGCTTCGGCCGAGCAGGGTTACGACGCCCTGAAGAAATATGCCCGCGACCTGACCGAAGCGGCGCGCGACGGCAAGCTCGACCCGGTGATCGGCCGCGATGAGGAAATCCGGCGCACCATCCAGGTGCTGGCCCGGCGGACCAAGAACAACCCCGTCCTGATCGGCGAGCCCGGCGTCGGCAAGACCGCCATCGTGGAAGGCCTCGCCCAGCGCATCATCAAGGGCGACGTGCCGGAA
>NZ_JCACHA010001175.1:399-4031 GCF_059503625.1 Skermanella sp. | reverse complement strand
CGGCGCCAAGTATCGCGGCGAGTTCGAGGAGCGGCTGAAGGCCGTCTTGCAGGAAATCACGGCCGCGGCCGGCGAGATCATCGTCTTCATCGACGAAATGCACACCCTGGTCGGGGCCGGCAAGGCCGACGGCGCGATGGACGCGTCCAACATGCTGAAGCCCGCACTGGCGCGCGGCGAGCTTCACTGCGTCGGTGCGACCACGCTGGACGAGTACCGCAAGCATGTCGAGAAGGACCCGGCGCTGGCGCGGCGGTTCCAGCCCGTCTTCGTGTCCGAGCCGACGGTCGAGGATACGATCTCGATCCTGCGCGGCCTGAAGGAGAAGTACGAGCTTCACCACGGCGTCCGGATCACCGACAGCGCGATCGTTTCGGCGGCGACACTGTCGCACCGCTACATCACCGACCGGTTCCTGCCGGACAAGGCGATCGACCTGATCGACGAGGCCGCCTCGCGGCTCCGCATGGAGGTCGATTCGAAGCCGGAAGAGATCGACGAACTCGACCGCCGCATCATTCAGCTCAAGATCGAGCGGGAAGCCCTGAAGCGGGAAAGCGATCAGGCGTCGCGCGACCGGCTGGAGAAGCTGGAAGGCGAGCTTGAGGATCTGGAAGCCAAGTCGGCCGACATGACCGGCCTGTGGATGGCGGAGAAGGAACAGCTCACCGGCGCCCAGAAGCTGAAGGAGCAGTTGGACCATGCCCGCGTCGAGCAGGAGCAGGCCCAGCGCAACGGCGACTGGGCCAGGACGGCGGAACTGTCCTACGGCATCATTCCGGAGCTGGAACGAAAGCTGAAGGCCGCCGAGGAAGTCGCGGGCAACCGGATGCTGAACGAGGAGGTTCGTGACGGCGAGATCGCCGCCATCGTCAGCCGCTGGACCGGCATCCCGGTGGACAAGATGCTGACGGGAGAGCGCGAGAAGCTGCTGGCGATGGAAGGCAAACTCGGCAGCCGCGTGATCGGCCAGGACGAGGCGATCGTGGCGGTGTCCAATGCGGTCCGCCGCGCCCGCGCCGGCCTTCAGGACCCGAACCGGCCGATCGGCTCGTTCCTGTTCCTAGGCCCGACCGGCGTCGGCAAGACCGAGCTGACCAAGGCTCTGGCCGAGTTCCTGTTCGACGACGAAACCGCCATGATCCGGCTCGACATGTCGGAATACATGGAGAAGCACGCGGTCGCCCGCATGATCGGCGCGCCTCCCGGCTATGTCGGCTACGAGGAGGGTGGCGCGCTGACGGAAGCCGTCCGCCGCCGGCCCTATCAGGTGATCCTGTTCGACGAGGTCGAGAAGGCGCACCCGGATGTCTTCAACGTCCTGCTTCAGGTGCTCGACGACGGCAGGCTGACGGACGGGCAGGGGCGTACCGTGGACTTCCGCAACACCCTGATCGTCATGACCTCCAACCTCGGGTCGGAGATCCTGGCGAACCAGCCGGAAGGCCAGGACAGTGCCGCCGTGCGCGAGGAAGTGATGGAGATCGTCCGGGGCTCGTTCCGGCCGGAGTTCCTGAACCGGCTCGATGAGATCCTGCTGTTCCACCGGCTGAGCCGTGGGAACATGGGCGGCATCGTCAAGATCCAGCTCGGCCGCCTGCGGAAGATGCTGGCCGACCGCGACATCGATCTGGAAATCGACGACAAGGCTCTGGCCTGGCTCGCCGATGCCGGATACGACCCGGTCTACGGTGCCCGGCCTCTGAAGCGGGTGATCCAGCGGGCGCTTCAGAACCCGCTCGCCACGCTGCTGCTGGAAGGCCGCATTGCCGACGGCCAGAAGGTCGAGGTCAGCGCCGGCGAACAGGGATTGGTGATAGACGGCATCCCCGCCGGCACCCATGTCCCCGGTGCGGGGTCTTCAGGCGGCACGGGATCGTCCTGGGCCAGACCAAGGACCGTCCACTAAGCAGCTTAAGCGTTGCGGCGGAAGGCAGCCCTTCCGCCGCAACGTCCTGTCTTCGTCCATTCGGGTTCTACGGCAGCGGCAGGACCAGCGACGCTGCGATGGTTCGCATGACGCAGCCGATCAGCAGGCCCGATCGCCTCGGCAGGCATCCGGATGCTCGGCTTCGCCAGTGGCGCTGACGCTCTGGGCCACCTGTTGCGAGCTTTGCAGGTTGGCGGCGAACTGCCGGTCGGTTTCTTCGACGTGTTGCTTGAAGGCGACCAGCTCGCGGCCTTCCAAGGCGACGCCGGTCGGCAGATCGACGCTCATGGGGTTGATCTGGCGACCACCGCGCATGACTTCATAGTGAAGGTGCGGACCGGTGGAACGCCCTGTCGTCCCGACATAACCGATAATGTCGCCTTGCTGCACCCGGCCGCCCCGCCGCATGCCCGTGCCGAACTTGCTGAGATGGGCATAGGCCGTCGCGATCTGCTGGTTGTGCTTGATGCGGATGTAGTTGCCGTAGCCGTTCTTCGGACCGATCTCCTCGATCACGCCGTTTCCGGCGGCATAGATCGGCGTGCCGGTCGGAGCCGCGAAGTCCGTACCCGCATGCATCTTGCTGAAGCCCAGGATCGGGTGGCGGCGCATGCCAAACTTCGAGGAAACCCGCGCTCCATCGATCGGTGTGCGGAGCAGCGCCTTGCGGATGCTCTCGCCCTGGCGGTTGAAATAATCGACGATGCCGTCGCGGGTCTTGTACCGGAACAGCTCCATCTGCTTGCCGCCAAGGTTTAGCGCCGCATACAGGATATCGCCATCGCGGGCCGCGGCTCCGTCGTCGGTGAAGTAGCGTTCGTACATCACCTGGAACTCGTCGCCCGGCTGGACGTCGCGCTGGAAATCCACGTCGTAGGAATAGGCGCGGATCATCGCGGCCATGACCGGAATCGGAACGCCGACGCTGGCGCCGGCTTCGAACAGGCTGCTGTCGATCACAGCCGATGCTGCCGTCTTGCGGCGCTCCAGCGCCTTATCGATCGTCGCGGCTTCGTAACCTTCGCCTTCGACGCGGGCGACCGAGACGGCCCGCTCCGCGTCAGGCTCCAGTTCCAGTCCCATGAAGCGGCGGTCGGAGCCGGACTCGCGCTGGAACAGCAGGGCGACTTCCTGGCCGACCTGAAGACGGCGCGGATCGAAGACGCTTCTCAATGCCTCGATTGCGTCATGGGCATCGATCTTGGGAACCGAAGCGTTGACCAGCAGTCCCAGCAACGTATCGCCACGGCCGACTTCCACCACCTTGCGGTCCAGGTCGGCCAGCGCTTCGGTCTGTCCTTCCTCGGGAAGCGACTCATCCAGCGCATCCGCCAGGGTGGAGGCATCACCGGCCGGTGCTCCGGTGTCCTCCATAGCGTCTTCAGCGGAGGCGGTCTTGGCCGGATGGGGACCGGCGGCCTCCTTGTCGAGATCGGCCAGTTCCGGTCCTGTCTTTGCCGCCGCCGGTGCGGAGTCGATAGGGGTTCTGGTGGGATGATTATATGGATACTCCCACCCCGCCGAAGCGAAGTTGGGCACGCTTGCTAGGCAAAGGGCAAGAGCGGGTATGGCGGCAACCCCTAGACGCACCGGGTGTCCTCCTTGCTGAAGCCGGGCACCGGCGGCCCGGCCCTTGTATTGGGGGAAACTAAAGCTGGCGAACTGTGAGTTGAACCATGCGCGACAGGAGTATCACTGTCAA
>NZ_JCACHA010001175.1:0-389 GCF_059503625.1 Skermanella sp. | reverse complement strand
TCGCGCTTGATCAGCAATTCTTTTGTAGTCAAGCACAATCAGCTTCCACTCTACCTTAAGGCCTCGATGCAAGCGGCTGATACCATACGCCTTTCTCGCGGTAGGGGCGGTGCGGAACGGTCCCGCGTGGCTTCCTGTGGATACTTTGTCCGCTCCCGATATTACTGGTAAAGTCGCGTTTACCACGCGCGGGCATGCGCGTATGTGCGAGCGCCTCAATATCCTGATGGAGTGCGGTTTCTGACCGAAGCGTCAGAAAAGTTTCAGCGAGATGAATTTTTCTGTTGCGGGGGCGGGAAGGCGGGGCTATATCCCCTCTCACCGAAGCGCTGGCGGCCAACGCCGCAGCAGCTGAGGGATCAGCCCACCGAGGATGGATCGCACGACGT
>NZ_JCACHA010001174.1:0-4892 GCF_059503625.1 Skermanella sp. | reverse complement strand
CACCTTGACCGATCCATCCGGCTGCATCGTGATCTCGGCCACCTGCGCTACGAAGGTCGAGAAGGACTCGTGCACCGCGACGCCGCGCGCCTTCCCCTCCGGAAGCTTGGTTCCCCATCCCGCTTTTTCGGCCGCCAACTCCAGCACGGCCTTGTGACGCGGATGATGGGACAGCAGGGCTCGGCGAAACTCCACCGGGTCCTTGCCGGCGGCATGGGCCAGTTCGTCGATGAAGACTTCGGTGGAATAGGCGGTATGGGTGCTGCCGACCGCCCTCCACCACAGCACCGGCACGCCGACCTTCGTGGTGTGGAGGTCTACCGCAAGGTTCGGAATGTCGTAGGGCAGATTCGCGGCGCCTTCGACCGATGTCCCGTCCACCCCGTCCTTGACCATGACCGGTTCGAACGGTGTTCCGCCGATGATGGATTGTCCGACGATGCGGTGCTGCCAAGCCACCGGCCTGCCTTGCGCATCCAGTCCGGCGGTCAGGGTGTGATAGTACATCGGCCGGTAACGGCCACCCCGGATATCGTCTTCCCGCGTCCAGACCAGCTTGACCGGCGTCCCCCGGTCCAGCGCCTTGGCGACCTGGACCGCCTCCACGATATAGTCCGACACGGTGTTGGCGCGACGGCCGAAGCTGCCGCCTGCCATCAGCGTGTGGATCTGCACCTGATCCGGCTTCAGCCCCGCTGCTGCGGCGGCATTGCCCTGATCGATGGTCTGGAACTGGTCGCCCGCCCAGATCTCGCAGCGGTTGCCGTCAAGCCGGACGACGCAGTCGAGCGGCTCCATCGGAGCGTGGGCAAGATAGGGAAATTCGAAGGCAGCGGTGATGGTCTTCGCGGCCCCGGCCAGCGCTTTCGCCGCATCGCCCTGGCTGCGGGCAGGCATGCCCGGCTTTTCCGCCAGCGCCTTGTACTCCGACATGATCTCGGCCGTGCCACGGGTTTCCGCCCCGGCATCGTCCCACTGAACGTTCAGCGCTTCGCGCCCCTTGGCAGCGGCCCAGAAGTTCGTCGCGACCACCGCGACGCCGGACGGCACCTGCACGACCTCGACCACGCCCTTGACCGCCTTGGCCGGGGCCGCATCCACCGACTTGACCCTGGCGCCGAACACCGGCGGCCGGGCGACGACCGCCGTCAGCATCCCCGGCAGGCGAACGTCCAGGGCGAACTGTGCGGTGCCGTCGGTCTTGGACTTGGCATCGACGCGCGGGACCGACGTTCCGATCAGCGTGAACCGGCTCGGGTCCTTCAAGGTGACGTCCGCCGGCACCGGCAGGCCGGCGGCCTTGCCCGCCAACTCTCCGAACGTGGCGCTCCGCCCGGAAGCGGCATGGGAGACGACGCCCTTCTCGACCGTAATCCCGGCGCGGTCGACACCCCAGTCCTTCGCCGCCGCCTCGACCAGCAAAGCCCTCGCCGTGGCACCGGCTTTCCGAAGCTGATCGTAGGAATTAGCGATGGACGAACTTCCGCCGGTCCCTTGTACGGGACCGAACTGCAGATTGTTGTAGAGCGACGCGTCGGCCGGAGCGCCTTCGACGCGGACCTGCGCCCAGTCGGCATCAAGTTCCTCGGCGACGATGGTCGCCAATCCGGTATGGACTCCCTGCCCCATTTCCAGGTGCTTGGACAGTACGGTCACCGTGTTGTCCGCCCCGATCCGCACGAAGGCGTTGGCAGCCAGGGCGCCGTCGGCGGCATAGGCGGCGGAAGCGAATTTGGGCATCCCGCCATTCCAGCGGAAACCGACCGTCAGACCGGCTGCCGCCGCGGCGCTTCCCTGGAGAAACCGGCGCCGGCTCGGTCTTGGGTCCTTGGCGAAGTTCTTCAGCATGGCTCAGCCCTCCATCGTGGTGGCGGCGGCATGGATGGCGGACCGGATGCGGACATAGGTCGCGCACCGGCAGATGTTTCCGCTCATGGCGGAGTTGATGTCTTCGTCGGTAGGCTTCGGCGTCTGTTCAAGCAGGGCCACCGCCGACATGATCTGGCCGGACTGGCAATAGCCGCATTGGGGAACTTCGATCCGCTGCCAAGCGGCCTGGACCGCGGCCGCCGCCTTGCCGGATATCCCTTCAATGGTCGTGACCGTCTGCCCCTCGACGCTGCCGACGGGCGTCGAGCACGAGCGCACCGGCTGGCCCTCCAGATGCACGGTGCAGGCGCCGCATTGGGCAGCGCCGCACCCGAACTTCGTTCCGGTCAAGCCAGCGAATTCCCGGACCGCCCACAGCAGCGGCATTTCCGGGTCCACGTCCAGTCTGACCGGTCTCCCGTTCAAAACGAATGAAACCGCCATTGCTCTCTCCCTGCCTCGATTTGCAATCGTCGTTTACGAAAGCTTTCGATCGCCGGCAGTGCGCTCCGTCACTGCACGATCACGTCAGGGGTGATAACGGATTGCGGCGTTGGCCACGGAATAGCCGGTTCCGCGAACCTGGGAGCGGCTGCGCCCCCTCGTTTATTCGCCGGCACGCCTCCGGCCGAAGTGGATGAAGTCGGATGCCTCGTGGGGCGGACACAGCAGGTCCTTGATCGGGATGCAGAGGAGATCGCGTTCCGCTTCGTCGGCCGCTTCCAGCAGCTTGGCGCAGCGCTCCTGCCAGGGGGCTTCCAGAGCGACCAATCCCCGAACGGTCCCGCGAAGCCCGATGCCCAGCCCCTTCAGAAGGTCGTACAGGGTGGACGAACTGAGATCGCGCGTCGCGACCCAGGCGCCTTGGCTGGTGCGGGCGACCCAGTGGCTCCCGCGCATCTGCTCCAGCATGCCGTCGATGATGGCCCCACCCACGGGAACGCGGCCGATCAGGGTATGCCGCCGCATTCCGACGCCGAGATGGCTGGCACGGAGCAGCTCGGCCAGGATCGCCAAAGCGACCGCGACCCGCTGGGCCGGCAGCAGTCCTTCCGGCCCGATCCGCGAGATCTTCCCAGCCCGCCATTCCGGCAGGGCCGCCGCGACTTCGGCCCCGATCAGCACCGTGGACCATGCGATATATAGCCACAGCAGGAATATCGGGATACTCGACAGCGCGCCGTAGATGGTCCGGTAAGCGGGGAACTGGGTGATGTACCAGCCGAACCCGTATTTCGAGAACTCCAGCAGCACCGATGCGGTCAGCGCCCCGATCACGGCGTCCTGCCAGCGCACGGCCCGGTTCGGGATCAGCAGGTAGATCAGGGTGAACGCCAGCCACTCGAACGCGCCCGGCAGCATCAGCCGCCATGCGCGGAACGTGTCGGCTTCCGGGTTGAGCTGGAAGACCGCCAGCAAGTAGCTGGAGAACGACAGACTAGCGCCGAACAGCAGCGGCGTCAGGGTCAGGATCGCCCAGAAGGCCAGCAGGCGGGTGATGAGCGAACGCGGCTCGGAAACACGCCAGATCGCGCTGAACGAACCTTCGATCGTCCAGAACAGCATGACGGACGTGATCGCCAGACCGACGATGCCGAATGCCGTGAGCTGGCCGGCGTTTCCGGCAAACTGGATGATCGTGTCCTGGATGGCGTCGCCGACTTCCGGCACCAGGTTGCGCAGGATCAGCGTCTGGGCCTGCTGCTGAAGCATCTCGTAGGCCGGGAAGGCCCGGAAGATCGCGAAGCCGATGGTCATCAGCGGTACCACCGCCAGTAGCGAGGTATAGGTCAGGGCTGCCGAGGTGGTCAGGCAGTCGTCGGCGAAATAGCGCTTGAACAGGTATTCCATGAAGCTGGCGAAATCGCGCAGCCGCTTCGGGACAGATTGAAGCTGGTCCGGCAGATGGGAGATTCGGAAATCCATTACGGACGCTCCCGGAGTTGACGCGGCCCGCATGGGGTTGTAGCTGGGAAAAAGCAATCCGGGTTACCGCTCATCCCGCCGTCACCCATCCCGCCTTTGATCCATTTTTTCTTTCGTGTACGATGCCGGCCGATTCCAAGCGCCGACAGCACATCAACGAGGCCTCGATGTCTACATCCTCTCAACTCATGGCCGGCAAGCGTGGTCTGGTCATGGGCGTGGCCAACGACCGGTCGATCGCCTGGGGTATCGCCAGTGCGCTCGCGGCGCACGGCGCCGAACTGGCCTTCACCTACCAGGGAGACGCCCTCGCGAAGAGGGTCAAGCCGCTGGCGGAGTCGGTCAAGTCCCAGATCGTCGTCCCCTGCGACGTAACCGACGAAGCGAGCCTCGACGCCACCTTCAAGGCCATCGAAGACCAGTGGGGCAAACTCGACTTTCTGGTTCATGCAATCGCCTTCTCGGACAAGAACGAACTGGACGGCATGTATCTCAACACGTCGCGCGCCAACTTCGCGCGTACGATGGATATTTCATGCTACTCGTTCACCGCCTGCTGCCAGCGGGCCGTCCCGCTGATGAAGGACGGCGGCAGCATGATCACCCTGTCATACTACGGGGCCGAACGCGTTATGCCCCATTATAACGTGATGGGTGTAGCAAAAGCGGCGCTGGAGGCAAGCGTGCGCTACCTCGCGACCGACCTGGGTCCCCAGAATATCCGGGTCAACGCCATTTCGGCTGGTCCGATCAAGACGCTGGCGGCCAGCGGCATCGGCGACTTCCGCTATATCCTGAAGTGGAACGAGTACAACGCACCGCTCCGGCGCAACGTCACGATCGGCGAGGTCGGCGGTTCCGCCCTCTATCTGCTTAGCGATTTGGGCAGCGGAGTCACCGGCGAAGTCCATCACGTCGACGCCGGCTACCATACCGTCGGCATGGTCGCGGTCGATTCGGCGGCGGCGACGGCGCAGCTTCTCCAGGGTCTCACCGGCAGCGCGGCCAAGGACTGATATCATGGCGGGCAACAGCTTCGGCACGGCGTTCCGGTTCACCACCTGGGGCGAGAGCCACGGTCCAGCGATCGGCGCCGT
>NZ_JCACHA010001173.1:1126-4908 GCF_059503625.1 Skermanella sp. | reverse complement strand
CGCCCAGGGGATATTCGCCCGACGGGAAAGCTATCCCGTGATGCTGCGCCTTTCCACCATCCCCGGCGATATCCTGGACGACAGCGTCACCGTGCCGCGTGGGTTGGCGATCAAGGTGCTGGGGGTAGAAGGCGAGCGGCTTCCCGGCGCCGGGTCTTCGACGACGCAGGACTTCCTGCTGGTCAACTCACCAGCCTTCGCAGTGCCGAATGCCAGGAAGTTCCTCGCCAGCCTGAAGCTGCTCGCCGCGACGACCGATCAGCCGCAGATCCTCAAGAAGGCGGTATCGGCGGTGCTGCGCGGTGCCGAGAACGTCGTGGAGGCGTTCGGCGGGGAGAGTTCCACTCTCAAGACCATGGGCGGGGCGCTGCAGACGCACCCGCTCGGCGATACTTTCTATACGCAGACGGCTTTCCGCTACGGCGACTACATCGCCAAGCTTTCGCTGGCCCCGGTATCGCCCGAACTGACCGCGCTGACCGGGACGACGCTCGCCACGTCCGGCAATCCCAACGTGATCCGCGATGCCGTCACCGGGTTCTTCCGGCGCAATTCGGGTTCCTGGGAAGTCAGGGCGCAGCTTTGCACCGATCTCGATGCCATGCCGGTCGAGGACGCCTCGGTCGAGTGGCCGGAGGACCGCAGTCCGTTCGTCGCGGTCGCGCGGATCACGCTGCCGCCGCAGACGGGATGGAGCGAGCAGCGGTCGCATGTGGTCGATGACGGATTCGCGTTCAGCCCGTGGCACGGGCTGGCGGCGCACCGGCCGCTCGGCTCGATCAACCGGGTGCGCAAGCCTTCCTACGAGATGTCGGCGGGCTTCCGCGCCGAACGAAACGGCTGCCCGATCCACCATCCCGGCAAAAGCGCCAGACTGCCGGAGTGATGGGGCCGCGGGAGCAGAAAGCCGGGGCAGCCGGTTTCAAGAACAACACGAAATAAATGCTATCTCAAAGATCGCTTGCGGCATCAAGGTAGTTCTTTATGTTGGCGGGCTGTAGTCTGCCGCTAAGGGGCTTCGAGATGGCGTTGATCAAAAAATCCACCTATGCGGCCCAGCGGCCTGCCGAGCCGGCGGAAAGAACCGTAGCCCGGGCTGCGCCCGCACAATCGCCCGCCGCCGCCCCGCAACGGACCCGCGCCCGCACCTATGCGCGGCAGCAGAAGATCGCGGAACGCATAGCCGCCGCCAGCACCGAGATGGCTTCGGCCACGACGGAGGCCGCCTCGGCGGCCGAGGAGCTTCGGCGCAGCATGGAGGAGATCGCCAGCGGCGCGCAGGAGTCCTCCAGCGCCGCGCAGGAGTCGCTGGCGGCGGTCACCGACATCGTGGCCCTGCTCGCCAGGGCTCGCACCATGGCGGCGGCGTCGCGCCAGAAGACGGAAGCCCTTCAGGTTCTTCTGGGTGAGACCGGCGCCCAGATCACCGCTTCGGTAGCGGGCATCTCGGCGGCGGCCAAGCGGCAGACGGCCGCGGTGGCGCTGATCGAGGAGCTGAAGGAACTGGCTTCCAGCATCGGCACCGTCGTCCGCACCGTCAGCTATATCGCCGACCAGACCGACCTGCTGGCGCTGAACGCCGCGATCGAGGCGGCACGCGCCGGTCAGGCGGGCAATGGGTTCGCTGTAGTGGCCGACGAGGTCCGTGCGCTTGCCGAAACGGCGGAGAAGAGTGCGCGCGAAATCGCGGAGTTGGTCTCCCGCATCCAGGAAGAGGTCGGCACGCTGGCAACCGGCATCACGGCGACGGCGGCGACGGCACTGCGCGAGGTGGACAACAGCGCCAAGGTCGTCGCCATCGTCGAGCAGGTCCGCACCGGCATGGGCGAACTGGCGCGGGACAGCCTGGACCTCGCCGCGGCGGCGCAGGAGGCCGAGCATGCGGCGGTGGAAGTCCAGCGCGGCTCCGAGCAGATCGCGGCTGCCGCCGAGGAACAGTCGGCGGCGACGGACGAGTCGCTCCGGAGTCTGGCGGAACAGACCCTGGCGCTGGAACAGGCGCAGATGACGGCGCAGGAGCTGGCCGGACTGGCGGACGAGCTGCTCCACAGCGGCGACCTGATCCGGAGCGCCGAACAGGTGGCGTCGGCTTCGGAGGAGCTGTCGGCGACCGTCCAGGAGTTTTCCGGCGCCGCGGCCCATATCATGACGGCGGTCGATCAGATCAACCGGGGCGCGGAACAGCAGGCCTCCGCGACCCGCCAGTCGAGCGCCGCCCTCACCCAGATCGAGGCTTCGGCACGGCGGATACGCACCGGAACCGGCGGCGCCGTCGACCGGTCCGCCACCATGGCTGATCTGATCGCGGACGGCCGGCGGAACGTCACGTCCCTGATCGACGGGGTCGAGCAGGCCGTGGCGCAGACCCATGCAAGCCTGGGACGGATCGGGACGCTTGAACAGATGGTGCGCCGGATCGGCAAGATCGTCGACGGCATCAACACGGTGTCGATCCAGACCAACATGCTGGCGATCAGCGGTTCGGTCGAAGCGGCGCGGAGCGGCGACGCGGGCCGTGGCTTCGCGCTGGTTTCCGCCGACATCCGCAATCTGGCGCGGGACTCGGCGGAGAACGGCGATCGGATCAAGGACACGGTGCAGGCGATCCAGGACCATGTGCGGGCGGTCAGGATGGAGCTGGAAGTGACGCTGGCCGCCAACGACCTGGAAGTGCGGAAGAACCGCGACATCATCGATACGTTCGGCGCGGTCGAAGCCGACATGGCGGAGATCCGCACCGGCAACGAAGGGCTTCTCCAGGACGCCGACGTCATCCTGCGGGCGACGGCCCAGGCGTCGGCCGGAACCGGGCAGGTCGCGACGGCGGCGGAGCAGGCCAGCCGCGCGGCCGAGCAGGCGGCGGCGGCATCCCGGCAGCAGGCGCGCGGCGCCGAGGATCTGGCGGCCTCGATCGAGGAAATAGCCTCGCTCGCGGACGAACTCCAGAACTCCGCAGAGTGAGCGGGGAGTGACCAGGACACGGGGAAAGCCGATGGCAGCCGCTTCTGGCCCGGCCGCCGCTGACGGTCCGGCCGCCGCTGGCGGCCCGGTCGCGCCGGCGGTGCGAAGCCAGCATCTCGTCTTTCGGATCGGCGACGTCAGTGCGGCACTGCCGGTCGCCGACATCGTCGAGGTGGTCCGGCGGCCGGAGGTACTGCCGGTCCCCCTCAGTCCGCCGGCGGTGGAAGGGCTGATGAACCTGCGCGGCACCGTCACCGTGCTGATCGACATGCGGCGGGCGCTGGGGCAGCCGGAGGCCGTAACCGGCGAAGGCGTGCGGGTGGTCGTGCTGGGCGGCGGGCGGCGGATCGGGCTTCAGGTCGACCGCATCGCCGGCATGATCGGTTCGGCGCCGGGGGAGACGGGCGAGGGAGCCGGCGAAGCGGCGGTTTCGCTGCTGGACCTGGAACGGGTGCTGCCGCGCATCGCCGCCGGGGCCGCACGCCCGGTCCACCGGTCTTCGGGCGGCCAGGGAACCGGACAAGGCAACGGACAGGCTGCCGCCCCGGTCCGGACGGACGCGGCGGCGGAAACGCGGACGCTGGTCACCTTCGAAGCCGACGGCGAGGAATACGCGATCCCGGTTTCCGCCGTACGCGAGATCGTCCGGCGGCAGGCCGGCGTCGCCCGGATGCCCCATGCCGACGGCCACAACCTGGGCGTCATGACGCTGCGCGGCCGGCTGCTTCCGCTGGTCGACCTGCGGTCGCTGCTGGGGCTCGGGGTATCGGCGGCCAGCCGGCGCGACGACGCGGCGGGCAGGATCATCGTGCTGTCGTTCG
>NZ_JCACHA010001173.1:0-1116 GCF_059503625.1 Skermanella sp. | reverse complement strand
GACCGCGCGCGGGAAATCCTGCGGGTCCCGAACGACCGGATCGACCCCGTGCCTGCCTTGTTCAGGCAGGACAGCGGCGAGATCGAGGCGATCTGCCGGCTCGACCAGGGGCGGCGGCTGATCTCCATCCTCGACCCGGGCCGCCTCTTCCGGACCGAAGCGGTGCGCCGCACGCTGGCCGGCGGCGCCGATCCGGGCACGGAACCGAGCAGCGAGCAGAGCGGAGTACGGGACATGCCCGATCCTGACGCGATCCAGCGGTCGGTCCAGACCGCGACTTTCGTGATTTTCCGGCTTGGATCGGTCGAGTACGGCCTGCCTTCGTCCTGTGTCGAACAGGTGGTGGCGGTGCCGGAGCAGCTGACCGCCGTCCCCAAGGCGCCCGCTTTCATCGAAGGTGTCATAAACCATCGGGGCGCCGTCCTGCCGGTGATCGACCAGCGGCGGCGTTTCCAGATGGCGGGAACCGCCCGCAGCCGGCACATCGTCGTGGCCGCCCTGGGCGCTGCCCGCGCCGGCGTCATGGTCGATGCCGTGACCGGCGTCCTGAAGATCCCCGAGGAGGCGATCGAGCCGGCGCCCGAGCTTTCGGCGGAGCAGATGGCCCTGATATCCCGCGTCGCCACCCTGGGCGGACGCATGATCCTGCTGCTGGACCCCGCACACCTGCTTGCCCGCAGCGAGGCCGCCGAGATCGCGGCGCTGGACGATGCGGCCGCGCCGGAGGACGGCCGAGCGCCATGATCCGCCTGCTGATCGTCGACGACTCCGCCTTGATGCGGAAGCTGCTTTCCGACATCTTCACGGCGGAAGGCGACTTCGACATCCGCATCGCCCGCAACGGCGCCGAGGCGCTGGAGCTTGCCGGGAGCTTCGCACCGCAGGTCATGACGCTGGACGTCAACATGCCGGTGATGGACGGACTGACCTGCCTGAGCCGGCTGATGATCGAGACGCCGCTGCCGGTCGTGATCGTGTCGTCCCAGACGCAGGAAGGCGCCGAAACCACGCTGGAGGCGCTTCATCTGGGTGCGGTGGACGTGATCCCCAAGCCGGACGGCACCGTCTCGCTCAGCATCGACCGGATCAGGCCGGCGCTGGTCGAAAAGGTCCGGA
>NZ_JCACHA010001172.1:0-4909 GCF_059503625.1 Skermanella sp. | reverse complement strand
TTTCAGTCCGAGAGTTGCTGTGCGAGGTGTCGCAAAACCGCCGGGACATTAGGGCTATCCGCGCCGGGCCGCAAGGCTGTCCGCTTTGTTATATGACGGAACCGGCCCCTGACAGAATCAGCCTTGCGCAACAAAGCGGTCGCGAGACCGGTTGGACTCCCGCAGTGTATCGTTCCTGAATTTCCGGTGTGGCAAGGTGCGGTGTCGCCATGAAAACGGCTTTGGTAATCGGCGTGCTCATAGCACTTCTGGCGGCGGCCCTGGTGTTCGGCATCGCCGGATGGACGCTCGACGGCGCCGACGTGACGATCAGCCCGCATGGAATACTGGCGCTGATCCTGGGCGGCGTCGGCACTCTGGCGCTGGGCGGAGGGCTGATGTTCCTGGTGTTCTACAGCAACCGGCGCGGCTACGACGACGCGGTGGACGACCGGCCGCATGGCCGGAGCAGGCGCGGACCGCACGGCTCCTGGACGAGCTATGACGATCCGAAGCCCTGAGAAAACCTTTCAGACCGTCTTTACCGGTGCGGTTCGGGGGTCCAGCCCTTGCGCCTGGCTTCTTCGTAACGGGGCCAACGCACATAGGCGAACAGCCAGATCGCCAGCACGTTCAGGCCGGGCAGCACCAGCAGCAGCACCCATAGCGGCTTGATCCCCAGCCGCGCCAGCAGGAACGACCCGGCGGCCAGCGTCCATGTCAGCATGATGCCGATCACGATCAGCGACACGTTGGGATCGGTGTTGCGGAAGAAGGTGACGGTTTCGATCAGGTTGTCCATGACTTGTACCTTCTCCCTCAAGCCGTCCGGGGCTTCTTGCGTGGCGGCGGCTCGGGCTTCGGCGGCATCGTCGGCCATTTGGAATGAAACAGCACCAGCAGCACCAGCAACTGGCCGAGCAGCGGGATGACGACCGAAACGAAGGTCAGCAGCGACCAGACCGGGTTCAGCCCGGCGCGCACGAAGATCCGCCACAGCGGCCAGAGCGAGGCGAGGCTGAGGGTCAGGTTGAACCAGAACGGATCGAGAAAGTACTGCACGGCGGTCTGTCCAACCTGAGTTATTCGAGTAGCGGCATCAGTATGATGAACCGGACGATGCTGCTAGAGCGTCAGTTCAGCTTCCTTCTCCGCCACCATCAGAGCCACGGCGGCGCGGGCCGCCGCTTCCTCGGCCAGCCGGTCGGACGCGCGCTGCTTGACGCTGTCCGATTTCAACTGGCCACAGGCCGCCATGATGTCCTCGCCGCGCGGGGTGCGCACGGGGCTGGCGAAGCCGGCATTGTTGATATAGTCGCCGAACGCCTGGATCGACGCGTTGGTCGAGCGCTCGAACGGTGCTCCCGGCCACGGATTGAACGGGATCAGGTTGATCTTGGACGGGATGTCCTTCAGCAGCCGGACCAGCTCGCGCGCGTCGGCGAGGCTGTCGTTGACGCCCTTCAGCATGACGTATTCGAAGGTGATTCGCCGCGCGTTGTTGATGCCGGGATATGTCCGGCAGGCGTCCAGCAGTTCCTTGATCGGATACTTCCGGTTCAGCGGCACGATCCGGTCGCGCAGCTCGTCGTTCACGGCATGCAGGCTGACCGCAAGGTTGACATTCAACTCCTCGCCGCAGCGCCGCATCATCGGTACGACGCCGGAGGTCGACAGGGTTATCCGCCGCTTGGAGATGGCGATGCCTTCGCCGTCCATCACGATCTTCAGCGCCTTGGCGACGTTGTCGTAGTTATAGAGCGGCTCGCCCATGCCCATCATGACGATGTTGGTCAGCATGCGGCCTTCCTTGGGAGCCGGCCATTCGCCCAGCCGGTCGCGGGCATGCATGATCTGGCCGACGATCTCCGAAGGCTCCAGGTTGCGGACGAGCCGCTGGGTCCCGGTGTGGCAGAACCGGCAGGTCAGCGTGCAGCCGACCTGGGAGGAAACGCACAGGGTGCCACGGTCTTCTTCCGGAATGTGGACCGTCTCGAACTGCTGGCCGTCGGCCATCTTGAGCAGCCACTTGGCCGTGCCGTCCGACGACTTCAGGTCGCGGCTGACTTCCGGCCGGTCGATGAAGAAGTGTTCAGCCAGCTGCTCGCGCACCGGCTTGGCCAGCGTCGTCATCACGTCGAACGTCGTGGCGCCGCGATGATAGAGCCAGTGCCAGATCTGGCGCGCCCGGAACGCCGGCAGGCCCAACGCGTTAAGCTCGGCCGCGAGTTCATCGCGGTCGAGCCCGATCAAATTCCGGCGTCCGTCAGCCCCTGAGGCCGCCGGCGCGAACATGCTTGCATGACTTGAAACACCCATGGCGCGCTAAATGGGGGTTGCCAGCGGTTCTGTCAAATGCTGCGTGGCCGGAACATGTCTGACATCGCTTTAATGGAGGCGATGCTGCCCCGGAGCCTCAGCGCTTGACGTTGCAGGCCTTGTTGATCGCGTCATAGGCGGCCGACGTGCCGGAGAGGCTATAGGTGTCGGTCGTGGTGGTGCCGCGATTGGAGGTGCCCTTGATGACCATGGCGGACCCCGTACGGATCGCTTCCACCAGGGATTTGTCGGTCCGCTCGTCGCGTGCCCAGGCGGTGTCGCCGTCGGTAAACAGCTTGAAGTTCTGGTTGCCGACGGAAACCGTCGCTTCGCTGTTGGGCTGATAGGTATAGCCGGTGGTCACGCTCACCACGTCCAGGCTCTTTTCCGCCGGACGATGGGTGATCAGCACATAGATGTCGCCGCGCTGCTTGTAATTGCCTTCGTCCTTCTTGGGACGGCTCGACATGTAGCAGACCTTGTTGCCGTTCTCCTCGTACGAGAAGGCGTTCCAGTCGCGGAACGAGCCGAGCAACTGCGGCTCCGCCGCCATGGCGGTGCCGGAAGAGGCAAGCGCTGCGATAGCGAGGCAGAGTGCGGGAGCGAGGCTGGCGTAACGGGAGAACGTGTATCGGCGGGTCATTGTGCAGGTGCGAAATGGTATCGGCATGGCGCCACACTATACAGGTTGAGGGAGGATTTCCAGCGCCCGTAGCGCCATTTGTCTGTGCTTAACTCCGTTGTGCCCTCATTTGGAAAAATTTCCGTTAACCAGTGATCCGATATAGCGGCCTTGCCGTAGAAATGGCTATGGAACATGCCGGAAATTTGTGGCCGCCGGCATGGAAGCCGCCGGTCGGACTCATCGCGGGGCTTGTTCCGCCAAGCGTCTTCGCCTCCAATGGGAAAATGCCCGATGTCCCGTCCCCGGCCTCCATGGATGGCCGATCGTCCGACGAACTTCTGGTCGCGATCGCACGCGATCGGGACAAGGCGGCTTTCGGCCTGCTGTTCGGCCGGATGGGACCCCGGCTCAAGGCCTATCTGCTGCGCTCCGGCATCGCGTCGTCGCAGGCGGACGAATTGGTGCAGGAGGTGATGCTGATGGTCTGGCACAGAGCCGATACGTTCGATCCGGCGCGTGCCATGGCATCCACCTGGATATTCACGATCGCCCGCAACAAGCGGATCGACGCCGCGAGGCGCGACCGCCGCCCCGAATACGATCCGGAAGACCCGGCGCTGGTGCCCGATCAGCCTGCCGCCCCCGACCGGTCGATCGAGCAGGCGGAAGCATCCGCGCGGCTGCGTGACGCCATCGCGAAACTCCCCGCCGAACAGGCGGATCTTCTGCGGCTGGCCTATTTCGACGACCAGCCGCATTCGGCGATCGCCCGGCACAAGGGACTGCCGCTCGGTACCGTCAAGTCGCGCCTCCGCCTCGCCTTGGAGCGGTTGCGGCGGGAATTGGCGGGAAGCTGATGGATAGCCGTTGATGCTCCCGGTCCATCACCCGAGCCTGGAACTGCTGCTCGACTACGCCGCCGGCTCCACCGGAGAAGCCGCCGGCTTGGCGCTCGCGACCCATCTGGCGCTTTGTCCCGAGTGCCGCGAGGTGGTGGCGCAGCTCGAGTCGGTCGGCGGTGCATTGCTGGAGGCGATCGAACCGGCTGCCGTGCCGTCCAAGGCGCTGGACAGCCTGCTGGCGCGGCTGGACGAGCCGGTTCCGGTTCAGGTTCCAGACCGCCGGCCCCCGGCCGACCCGGTGCCTCAGCCGCTGCGGGGTTACATCGGCCAGGACCTTGAAACGATTCACTGGAAGCGGGTCATGCGGGGGGTCGAGCAGGCCGATATAGCCGTCGGCAGGGGCCGTACCGGCAACGTCCGGGCGCGACTGCTGCGGATCGGTCCTGGTGTCAGGGTTCCGCGTCATACCCATGCCGGCACCGAGATGACGCTCGTGCTGGCCGGCGGCTTCAGCGATGGTGACAAGCAATACCAGCCCGGAGACTTCAGCTTCTGCGACGGGGAAACCGATCACAGTCCCGTGGCCGACGACGATGGCGAATGCCTCTGCCTGACGGTGACCGACGCGCCGCTTCGCCTGACGGGACCGCTGATGCGGCTGCTGAACCCGTTCATAAGGTTCTGAGCGCCGGGTTCGAAGCATCGGGCATCACCGGCAGACCCGCCAGCGGCCCATGTCCAGGTGGAAGTGGTCGCGATGGGCTGCGTTGTAGTCGGGGCCGAGCACCGCGTTGAAGAAGCGGCAGGCTCCGTCGTTGACCTCGCGGAGAAAGGCGGCCTCGGCAGGGCGGTTGCCGTCCCAGTGGCGCGCCAGCGAGACGATGCGGCCGTCGTCCAGCACGAACCCCCGGATATCGATCGCGTTGGCCGTCGCATGCTCGCTGCGCCGGCCCGCCTCGCGGCCATAGATGTTCCGGCAGCTATAGGTGCCGACGTGGTTGATCCGGGCGACCTCGGCGCTCAGGTGCCGGCGCGCCGCCGGGTCCAGCACGTGGCGCTCGAACAGGTGAAGGGCCGCCACCAGCGGGCAGGTCGCGACGAACCTGTCGCTATAGGCGATGGAAGCCTGCTCGACGCGCGCCGC
>NZ_JCACHA010001171.1:0-4915 GCF_059503625.1 Skermanella sp. | reverse complement strand
CCAGCCAGACCAATCTTCTGGCGCTGAACGCGACCATCGAGGCGGCCCGTGCGGGCGAGGCCGGCAAGGGTTTCGCCGTCGTCGCCAGCGAAGTCAAGCAGCTTGCCAACCAGACCGCCCGTGCCACCGATGAGATTTCCGGTCAGATCGACACGATCCAGGCTGCCACCAGCGGAGCCGTCGACGCCATCCGCCACATCGGCCATACCATCGTCGGCATCGACGAGATCGCCGCGACCATCGCCGCCGCGGTCGATCAGCAGGCCGCCGCTACCGGCGAGATCGCCCGCAACGTCCACGAAGCCGCTCATGGCACGACGGAAGTCAGCCACAGCATCGGCGACGTCACCCGAGCCGCCAGTGAAACCGGAGATGCCGCCGTCCAGGTGCTGTCCGCTTCGGACGACCTGACCCGCCAGTCCGACCGGCTGAGCCGGGAGGTCGAAACGCTGATCGCGACGATCAGGGCGGCGTAAACGCCGCCCTTTCCCCTGCCGCCTTCCATACCTCTTCCTGAAGCATATCGGATTCGTCAGCCGCTCTTGATCTTTTTGCATGCATAGTGTGTTCTTGTTTTGTTCTTGATGATTCGAGGGTATGACGTCAAGGGCATGACAGTGCGGCGCCAGGGGGTTAGGCGCCGGGGGTTCATGCGTCGGAAGTTCAGGCGCCAGGGGCTGGGGCAAGAGGTCGGGAGTGGTTGAATATCGATGGCGCGGCGGGTTCTTTCCTTATGGCTGCCTGGGCTGGCGACCGACCGGCTGGCCCGGCGCGAGCCGGCCTTGCGAAGATCGCCGCTGGTCACCGTCGTCGGGGATCGTGGGCGGATGATCGTCGCGTCGGCCAATGCCGTTGCCGAATCGGCCGGCATCCAGCCGGGCATGACGCTGGCCGACGCCCGTGCGCTGGAGCCTGCGATCCGTCCGGTCGATGCCGATTTTCCGGCCGATGCGCGGGCACTGGACGGTTTGGCCGATTGGTGCGGGCGCTATACGCCCTGGGTCGGGCTTGATGCCCCGGATGGGATCTTTCTCGACATCACGGGGTGCGGTCACCTGTTCGGCGGCGAGGCGGCGCTGCTGGATGGGTTGACCGGGCGGCTTGACGGTTTCGGCTACGGAAGCCGTGCCGCCATCGCCGATACGCCCGGCGCCGCCTGGGCGATGGCGCGCCACGGTGCGGAACGTTACGCCATCGTGCGGCCGGGGCAGGGCCGCCAAGCCCTTGCAGGGCTGCCGGTCGAGGGATTGAGGCTGCCTGCGGAGACTGCGGCCGGGCTGCGCCGGGTCGGGATGCGGCGGATCGGGGACCTCTACGCGATGCCGCGTGCCGGCATCACCGCACGATTCGGTGCCGTCGTCACCCGGCGGCTGGATCTGGCGCTGGCGATCTCGCCGGAGCCGATCTCGCCGCGCCGGCCGGTTCCGCCGCATATCGTCCGCACTGCCTTCGCCGAACCGATCTCGACGCCGGAGAACCTGACCGTCGCCACCCGCCATCTGCTCGATGATCTGTGCGCCGGCATGGAGCGGGCGGGGCAGGGGGCGAGACGGCTGGACCTGGGGTTCTTCCGGGTCGATGGCCGTGTCGAGCGGTCCAGCGTCGGGACCAGCCGGCCGGTTCGAACCCCTCTACACCTTGCCCGCCTCTTCGCGGAGAAACTGGATCGGGTCGAGCCCGGCCCCGGCGTCGAGATCATGATCCTGGCCGCGACGACCGAACCGCTCGGCGCCGTTCAGAGCACGATGCAGGTAGGATCCCCGGCGCTGTTCGCCGGGGAGCGCGAAGAAGAGGCCGAGTTGGTGGACCGGCTGGGCAACCGCCTCGGATTGCCCAGGGTGCGCCGCTTGCTGCCGCGGGAAAGCTGGTGGCCGGAAAACAACGTCGAGCAGGCCGCGGCGCTGGACGGTCCCGGTCCGAAGGCGGATCAGGCAGCACCTTGGCCTTCCGACCGTTTCCGCCCCGTCCGCCTGTTGACGCGCCCCGAACCCATCCACGTCATGGCCCCCGTGCCGGACGATCCGCCGATGATGTTCCGCTGGCGCGATGTCCCGCACAAGGTCGCCCATGCCGAGGGGCCGGAGCGGCTGGAACCGGAATGGTGGCGCGAACTGACGGAGATGCGGGACTATTACCGCGTCGAGGACTTGGCCGGCCGGCGCTTCTGGGTCTATCGCGCCGGCCTTTATCAGCAGGACCGCGCTGCGCGCTGGTACCTGCACGGGGTCTTCCCGTGAGCGCCCCCGGGTCTTCGGTATTCAGTCCGGTCTATGTCGAGCTTCAGGTCTCCACCAACTTCACCTTCCTGCGCGGCGCTTCCCATGCCGAGGAACTGGCGCTGAGTGCGGCGGCGCTGGGACACGCCGCCATCGCGGTGACCGACCGGAACAGTCTGGCCGGGGTCGTGCGTGCCCATACCGCCGCAAAGGGTGCGGGTATCCGGCTGGTGGTCGGCTGCAGGCTCGACCTGACCGACGGGCCGAGCCTGCTGTGCCTGCCGACCGACCGGGCCGCCTATGGCAGGCTGTCGCGGCTGCTCACCGTGGGCCGCCGGCGGGCGCCCAAGGGGCAGTGCGAGCTGAGCCGCGCCGACCTGTACGAGCATGACGAAGGCCAGATCCTGATCGCCGTACCGCCGGAGCATCCGGACGACGACTTCGTCGCAGCGCTGCGGGATTATCGGACACGGTTCCGCAAGCGGCTCTATCTGGCGGCGAGTCACCTCTACCGGGGCGACGATGCCCGGCGGCTGGCGCATCTGGCGGCGCTGGCGGCCGATGTCCGCGTGCCGCTGGTCGCGACCAACGACGTCCATTACCACGCGCCGCACCGCCGCGTGCTTCAGGACGTGCTGACCTGCATCCGCGAGCACCGCACGCTCCACACGGCAGGCTACCTGCTGGCGGCCAATGCCGAGCGGCACCTGAAGGCGCCTGAGGAAATGGCCCGCCTGTTCCACCGCTACCCCGACGCCGTCGCCCGCACGGCGGAGATCGCCGCCGCCTGCGCCTTCTCGCTGGACGAACTGCGCTACGAATATCCGAATGAGATCACCGCCGAGGGCAGGACCGCGCAGCAGGAACTGGCCCATCTGACGGCGCTGGGGGCCGCCGAGCGCTATCCCGAGGGGGTTCCGGCCAAGGTCCAGGCGGCGATAGACCACGAGTTGCCGCTGATCGAGCAACTCGGCTACGCGCCTTACTTCCTGACCGTCCACGATATCGTCCGGTTCGCCCGGTCGCGCGACATCCTGTGCCAGGGCCGTGGTTCGGCGGCCAACTCGGCCGTGTGCTACTGCCTTGGCATTACCGCCGTGGACCCGGCGCGCTCCGACCTGCTGTTCGAGCGCTTCGTTTCCGCCGCGCGCAACGAACCGCCCGATATCGACGTGGATTTCGAGCATGAGCGGCGGGAAGAGGTGATCCAGTACATCTACGCCAAGTACGGACGCGACAGGGCGGGGATCGCCGCCACCGTCAGCCGCTACCGGGCACGCGGCGCGGTCCGCGACGTCGGCAAGGTATTCGGCCTGTCGGACGACACCGTGGGACGGCTGGCCGGCTCGATCTGGGGATGGGGGCGGGAAGGCATCGACGAGGAGCGGGCACGCGAGCACGGGCTCGACCCGGCCGATCCGACGCTTCGCAGGGTGCTGGACGTCTCGGCCGAACTTCTCAACTTCCCGCGCCACCTGGGACAGCATGTCGGCGGCTTCATAATCACTCGGGGGCCTTTGTCGGAACTCTGCCCGATCGTCAACGCGGCCATGCCCGGCCGAACGACGATCGAGTGGGACAAGGACGATATCGATGCGCTCGGCATCCTGAAGGTCGACGTGCTGGCTCTCGGCATGCTGACCTGCGTGCGCAAGGGCTTCGACCTGCTGGCCCGCCACTACGGCAAGACCTGGGCGCTGGCGACCATTCCGGCGGAGGACGAGGCCGTCTACGCCATGCTGTGCAAGGCCGACAGCCTGGGCGTGTTCCAGGTGGAGAGCAGGGCTCAGATGTCCATGCTGCCGCGCCTGCGCCCGAAGACCTTCTACGACCTGGTTGTTCAGGTCGCCATCGTCCGGCCCGGTCCGATCCAGGGCGACATGGTCCATCCCTATCTACGCCGGAGGCAGGGCAGGGAGAAGGTCGAGTATCCGTCGCCGGAACTGCGTCAGGTGCTGGAAAAGACGCTCGGCGTGCCGCTGTTCCAGGAGCAGGCGATGAAGATCGCCATCGTCGCGGCCGGCTTCACCCCGTCGGAAGCCGATCAGCTTCGCCGGGCCATGGCGACGTTCAAGAAGGTCGGAATCATCCACACCTTCAGGGAGAAGATGATCGAGGGCATGGTCGCGCGCAACTACGACCGGGCCTTCGCCGAACGCTGCTTCCACCAGATCGAAGGCTTCGGCACCTACGGCTTTCCCGAAAGCCATGCGTCGAGCTTCGCGCTGCTGGTCTATGTCTCGGCCTGGATGAAGTGCCACCATCCCGACGTCTTCGCCTGCGCCTTGCTGAACAGCCAGCCCATGGGCTTCTACGCCCCGGCCCAGATCGTGCGCGACGCGCAGGAGCATGGCGTGGCGGTGCGGGGACCGGATCTCAACCATTCCGACTGGGACTGCACGCTCGAGCCGGTCCAAGGGGAGGAGGGCGGAGGCAGGTTCCATGCCTTGCGGCTGGGATTGCGGCAGATCAAGGGATTCCGCCAGGCGGAGGCCGCCGCACTGATGGCCGCCCGTCTGGATGCTCCGTTCCGGGACCCCTACGACGTCCGCCGGCGCAGCGGCCTGTCGGCGTCTTCGCTTGAACTGCTGGCCCAGGCCGACGCGTGGCGTTCCCTCGGTCTGGACCGCCGCGCGGCATTGTGGGCGGTGCAGGCGCTTGGTCCGGAGCCGCTGCCGCTGTTCGCCCGGATCGACGGC
>NZ_JCACHA010001170.1:0-4926 GCF_059503625.1 Skermanella sp. | reverse complement strand
TTTTTGACTCAATGAAACGTTGTTCAAAAGCTCCCGCACAGCCCCCGCAGCGCCGCCACGTCGGCGATCCGGACTTCCATTCCCGCCATGTCGATCCCGTGCGGGCGCAGGCGCGCCATCACGCGGGAGAAGCTTTCCGGTTCTATGCCTAAGCGGCTGGCGACGAGGCTCTTGCGGAAGGGCAGGGTGACGACGGCGGCGCCTGTTTCCGCCGGGGTCAGCGACAGCAGGAAACCGCCGACCCGCTGCACCGGCGTCTTCACCCTCAGCGAGGTCTTCTCCCGCGTCAGGCGGCGATGCCAGAGCGCCAGATTGGACAGCATCGTGAAGGCGACCCGATGGTCCTGGCGGAGCTTGCGCATGAAAGGAGCGGCGGGGACGCGGGCGAGCAAGGCATCCTCCATCACTTCTGCCGACAGCGGGAAACTGCCGCTGGCGAACATGGCGGCCTCGGCGAAGGAGGACACCGGCTCGAAGACCTCGACCACGCTTTCTTCGCCGCCCTCGTTCAGGGCGAACAGCTTCACCTTTCCTTCCAGCACCACATAGAAGCAGTCGGCGTCGTCGCCGCACGCAAACAGGGCCGTCTGCGCGGGCATCCGCGCCACGGAGGTTCCCGTCAGCAGATCCGCCAGCACCTTGATTTCCAGGCGCTGGAACAGCGGCAGCTTCGCTGCCAGGGCCGGGTCCAGCGGCTGGCCGGTCCATGTCGTGTGCTGGATGCGGCGGTTCGTGGAGCGGGCGACGCAGGCGGGGCGCGGAACCGCGCAGTTGATCGGGCAGCAGGCCATGGCGGCGGTCTCCGGCAGAGGATCAGGACGAGGATCAGGTCGGGGATCAGGTCGGGGATTCTGGCTGGCAGAACGCCCGCAGTCCGGCAGGGTCGCCGATCACCACCTGGGTCTGGCCGGCCCCCTGAACGCCGAATCGGCGCAGCTTGCCGAAGGCGCGCGACAGGCTTTCCGGCTGCATGCCCAGCTTCTGGGCCAGCATCTGCTTGGAGAACGGCAGCGTGACGACGACCCGGCCGCCGTCATGACGGCGGCTTCGCGGGAGAACGCGGGCGTCGGCCAGTTCCAGCAGGAAGATACCCAGACGCTCCGCCGTCGATGCCATCTTCAGGGCGGTGATTTCCCGTACCAGCCCGCGCAGCCTCGTGGACATGCCGACCAGCATGCCGAGCACAAGATCGAATCGCTGGTCGAGGAGCCGGGAGAGTCGGCGGCTCTCGATCGAGAATACCATGGAGTCGGTAATCACCCGCGCCGACATGTCGTAGTGCGAATCGGGCGCCAGCGACTCCTCGCCGGCACTGTCGCCGGGCGACAGCGGATAGAGCGGGACCGTGGCGCCGGCTTCGTCGGGGACGTAGAGGGCGACCGTGCCCTCCACGACGACGAAAAGGTGCCGCGCGGCATCGCCGCGCTCGTAAAGGACGGTCCCGGCGGGAAGTCCGGTGGTGGCTCCCAGAGAAACCAGGACGGATTGTTCGGCGTCGCCCAATCCTGAAAGCAGCGGATTGTGACGGATCGCGGCAAGGGTGGCTGAATCGATCATAGGTAGACAATAAGGTCCAGGAACGCACCTGCATTTGACCAAGGTCAAGGAATCCCCCACTCGGATAGTCAACTTTGCCGGCACGTTATTTCGCTGCCGGCTTCCAAGCGTCCTTCAGGGGCTTTGGGGCGGCGCCCAACCCGAGGAAATTTCCCATGACAGACGCAGGACGCGGCAAGCCATGAGCGAGCGCCTGACAAAAGCCGCGGCGCGTAACATCTTTTACGGCGGCTCGGCCTTCTTCTTCCTGGTCTTCGTCGGACTTACGGCGTTGAGCCATAACTACATCCTCAATACAGGCACCGATACCGCCACGCTGACCGACGGCGTCGCCCGAGGCAAAGCGGTGTGGGAAAAGAATGCCTGCATCAACTGCCATTCCATCCTGGGCGAGGGCGCTTACTTCGCGCCGGAACTGGGCAACGTCATGGCCCGCTGGGGCGTCGAGAATGACCCAGCGGCATCCTACGACACTCTGAAATCCTGGATGGAGGCTCAGCCCAGCGGCATCGAAGGCCGCCGGCAGATGCCGCAGTTCCACCTGACCGAGCAGGAAATGAGGGATCTTTCCGAGTTCCTGTCATGGGTCGGCACGATCAATACCCAGAACTGGCCGCCCAACAAAGCCGGCTGAGGAGCACCCAGCCATGAGAGATCAGTCATGAGATACCAATCCCAAAAGGTCGCCCTGGTCTATTTCGCCGGAGCTCTCCTCCTGTTCGTCGTTCAGGTTCTGGTCGGGACGCTGGCCGGCGTCGTCTACGTCCTGCCCAACGTTCTGTCGGAACTGGTGCCCTTCAACGTCATCCGCATGATCCACACCAACGCCCTGATCGTGTGGCTGCTGATGGGCTTCTTCGGCGCCGGCTATTACCTGGTTCCGGAAGAGGCGGAGACCGAGCTGTACAGCCCGAAGCTGGCCTATATCCAGTTCGGCCTGTTCATGTTCGGCGGCCTTGCCGCCGTGGTCAGCTACCTGTTCGGCATCCACGAGGGACGCGAGTTCCTGGAACAGCCGATGTGGATCAAGATGGCCATCGTCGTGGTCGCCTTGATGTACCTGTTCAACCTGTCCATGACGGTCCTGAAGGGCCGGCGCACCGCCGTCACCAACGTCCTGATGCTGGGCCTGTGGGGCATCGCGGTCTTCTTCCTGTTCGCGTTCTACAATCCGCACAACCTGGCGCTCGACAAGATGTACTGGTGGTACATCGTCCATCTCTGGGTCGAAGGCGTCTGGGAACTGGTGATGGCCTCGGTCCTGGCCTTCATGATGATCAAGCTGACCGGCGTGGACCGCGAAGTGGTCGAAAAATGGCTCTACGCCATCGTCGGTCTGGCCCTGTTCAGCGGTTTGCTCGGCACCGGCCACCACTATTACTGGATCGGCACTCCCGGTTACTGGCAGTGGATCGGCAGCCTGTTCTCCACGCTGGAAGTGGCTCCCTTCTTCGCGATGGTCGTATTCGCCTTCACGATGGTCTGGAAGGGCGGCCGCGACCACCCCAACAAGGCGGCGATGCTCTGGGCCCTGGGATGCGCCGTCATGGCCTTCTTCGGCGCCGGCGTCTGGGGTTTCCTGCACACGCTCGCCCCGATCAACTACTACACCCACGGGACCCAGGTCACGGCGGCCCACGGCCATCTCGCCTTCTTCGGCGCCTACGTGATGCTGAACCTCGCGATCATGACCTATGCCATGCCTTACTTGCGCAACCGGCAGCCCTTCAATCAGAAGCTCAACATGTGGAGCTTCTGGCTGATGACCTCCGCGATGGCGTTCATGACCTTCTCCCTGACCTTCGCCGGCGTCGTCCAGGTCCACCTGCAACGCGTGCTCGGCATGGGCTACATGGAAGTCCAGGACCAGCTTGCGCTGTTCTACTGGATGCGTCTCGGCTCCGGCGTCGTCGTGGCGATCTCGGCCCTGATGTTCGCCTACTCGGTCTTCGGTCCCGTCCATGAGGAGCGGCCGGCCCGGCTGGCCAAGGCCCTTCAACCCGCCGAATGATCCCGCGCCGGCATCCTCTTCGGGGGATGCCGGCAAGGATGCCGCCAGCCCCGGAGACCCGATCGTCATGCCCGACAGCCTGAACCCCGAGACTTTCGCCGCCGAAGTCCCCTATTACGAGCCGACCGGCGACGAATGCGACCTGTTCGTCCACGCCTATAACCACAACCTGCCCCTGCTGCTCAAGGGACCGACCGGCTGCGGCAAGACCCGGTTCGTCGCCCACATGGCGGCGAAGCTCGGCCGCCCGCTCCACACCGTTTCCTGCCACGACGACCTGACGGCGGCCGATCTGACCGGCCGCTATCTGCTGAAGGGCGGCGACACCGTCTGGGTCGACGGCCCGCTGACCCGCGCCGTCCGCGAGGGCGCCATCTGCTATCTCGACGAGGTGGTCGAGGCGCGGAAGGACGTGACCGTCGTGCTCCACCCGCTGACCGACGACCGCCGCGTCCTGCCGCTGGAGCGGACCGGCGAAACCATCGTCGCCCCGCCCGGCTTCATGCTGGTCGTCTCCTACAATCCCGGCTACCAGAACATCCTGAAAAGCCTCAAGCCCAGCACCCGGCAGCGTTTCCTGGCGGTCGAGTTCGACTTCCCGCCGCCCGAGCGCGAGGCCGAGATCGTGTCGCGCGAAAGCGGCTTGGCCGTAGAACGCTGCCGCCCCCTGGTCCGCCTTGCCGGAGCGCTGCGCGACCTGAAGGGCCAGGACCTGGAGGAAGGCGTCTCCACCCGCCTGCTGGTCTATTGCGCCACCCTGATATCGTCCGGCATGCGGATGGAGCGCGCGATCCTGGCAGCGATGATCGAGCCGCTGACCGACGACCCGGACGTCCGCAAGGCGCTGCTGCGCGTCATCGACATCACGCTCGGCTGAGGCGGGTCATGGTTTCCATTTTCGAACCGGAGGAAACAGTCGGTCAGGCGTGGCACCGGCTGGTCGGCGGCAACGGCAGCTACAAGCATCATCCGGAAGCCGCCGTCGGCCTGGACGAGGTCCGGACCAGCCTGGGCGTCATGTTCCGGGCGCTCGGCGGCAATGGCGGGGTCCGGCTTGCCGCCAGCGGGGCAGGGGCTTCCAACCACCGGCTGACATTGCTGCAAAGGATCGGCCTTGGCACGGAGAAGCTCGACGGCGCCCGGTTCGATGGAGCGACGCTCGAACTCCCGGCCCGAATCGACTGTTTCCCCACTCGTGCCGAAAACGAGGCCCTGTACGAGTGGCTGATCGCGTGGTTCACCTGCGCCGAACCCGCCTCTTCCCTTACAGCCGCCGATCCGCTGCAAGCCGACATAGCCCGCCTGCGCGCGGCCGGCGCCAACACATCCCTCGCCCTCGATATCTGGCCGGGTCTGCG
>NZ_JCACHA010001169.1:0-4943 GCF_059503625.1 Skermanella sp. | reverse complement strand
CGTCGCCGTGGTCGGCGGCGGGCTCGTCGGGTCGGCGACCGCCTGGGGCCTCGCGCGCCTCGGGCAGAAGGTCGCCATACTGGACGAGGGCGACGTCGCCGTCCGTCCGTCGCGTGGCAACTTCGCGCTGGTCTGGGTGCAGGGCAAGGGTCTGGGTATGCCGGAATACGGCGCCTGGACCCGGCGATCCTCCGACAGCTGGGGCGAGCTTGCGTCCCTGCTGCGCGACCAGACCGGCATCGACGTGTGCTTCGAACGGCCCGGCGGCTTCATGCCGGCCCTGTCGGAAGCCGAGCTGGAAGACCGCGCCAACCAGTTGAAGCGGCTGCACAACCAGCAGGCCATGCTCCGCTACGACTACGAGATCATGGACCGCGCCGCCGTCGCGAAGGAGATGCCCTTCATCGGACCGGAGGTCGCCGGGGCGAGCTACTGCCCGCTGGACGGCCACTGCAACTCGCTGAAGCTGTTCCGCGCCTTCCATACCGGGCTTAACCGCTTCGGGGCCGCCTACCTGCCGAACCGGCGGGTCGAGAGCATCGAGCACCGCGACGGCGGCTTCCGCCTGACGACGGCGGGCGGCGGCGAGGTCAGGGCCGGCAGGGTCGTGCTGGCCGCCGGCCATGACAGCGCCCGGCTGGCCCCCATGGTGGGCCTCAGCGCCCCCGTCCGGCCGGAGCGCGGCCACGTCATCGTGACGGAGAAGACGGCGCCGTTCCTGAAGTTCCCGGTCGGCTATATCCGCCAGACCGACGAAGGCGGCGTGATGATCGGCGACAGCTTCGAGGACGCCGGTTTCGACACGACGGTCCGGTCCGGCGTCACCTCCACCATCGCGGAACGCGCCGTCCGCATCTTCCCGCTGCTGGGCAAGCTGAACGTGGTGCGGACCTGGGCTGCCCTTCGGGTGCTGAGTCCCGACGGCTTCCCGATCTACGAACAGTCCGTCACCATGCCCGGCGCCTTCGTCGCCACCTGCCACAGCGGCGTCACCCTGGCCGCCAACCATGCCCTGGCGCTGGCTCCGCATATCGCGGCCGGCAAACTGCCCGAGGAATTCGATGTATTCAGCGCCCGGAGGTTCGATGTTCCGAAGGCTGCATGACGCCGCCGGCGAGCGTGTCCCTTTCACGGTCGATGGCCGCGCCGCCGAGGCGCTGGCGGGTGACACCGTCGCCGCCGCCCTTCTCGCCAATGGGATCACCGTCTGCCGGAACACGCCGGTATCCGGCGCTCCCCGCTCTCCCTACTGCATGATGGGCGTCTGCTTCGACTGTCTGGTGACGATCGACGACGTCGGCAACCGGCAGGGATGTCAGGTACGGGTAGCTCCCGGCATGCGGATCGAAACCCAGGACGGCAAGCGGGAGATCGAGCGGTGAGCGACATCAAGACAGCATACGACCTTGCCGTGATCGGCGCCGGTCCCGCCGGCCTCGCCGCCGCCACGCTGGCGGCACGCCAGGGCATCTCGACGGTTCTGTTGGACGAGCAGCCGGCGCCGGGAGGACAGATCTACCGCTCGGTCACGGAGACGCCCGTCCGCGACCCGAAGGTGCTCGGTCCCGACTATTGGCACGGCGCCGGGCTGGTGAAGCCTTTCCAGGAGAGCGGAGCCGACTATCTGCCGGGGACGACGGTATGGAGCGTTTCCCGCAATCTGGAGATCGGGTTGTCACGCGACGGCGCGGCCCACATCGTGCCGGCCAAGCATATCATCCTTGCCACCGGCGCGCTGGAGCGGCCCTTCGCCATTCCCGGCTGGACGCTGCCCGGCGTGATAGGAGCCGGGGCGGGCCAGGTGCTGCTGAAGTCTTCCGGGCTGGTGGCTTCCGGCAACGTCGTGCTGGCCGGAACCGGGCCGCTGCTGTGGCTGCTGGCGTGGCAGTATCTCCGCGCGGGTGCGGAAATCAGCGCCATTCTCGACACCACGCCGCGCGCCAACTGGCGGCAGGCGATGCCGCACATGACGGGCTTCGTCCGCTCCGGCTATATCGGCAAGGGGCTGAAGCTGCTTCTCGACGTCCGCCGCAAGGTCAAGGTGATCGGCAACGTCACTGCTCTCCGCGCGGAGGGAGACGGACAGGTGCGGTCGGTCGTCTACCGTCAGGGCAACGGGGCGGAACAGCGGCTTCCCGCCGAAACGCTGCTGCTGCACCAGGGCGTCATCCCCAACCTGAATCTCGCCAACGCGATCGGCTGCGCCCAGTCCTGGGACGATACTCAGCGCTGCTGGACGCCGCAGACGGATGCCTGGGGCGCCACCACGGTCGAGGGTGTTTCGCTGGCTGGCGACGGCGCCGGCATCGGCGGTGCGCTTTCCGCCGAGCATCAGGGCCGGCTGACGGCGCTGGACGCGCTGCATCGCCTTGGCCGGATCGACCGCCAGCAGCGCGACCGCGACGCGGCTCCGCACCGGGCCGCCCTGGAAAAGGCCAGGCAGGGGCGAATCTTCCTCGACACGCTCTACAAGCCGGCTCAGGAGTTCCGCGTACCGTCCGACGACACCATCGTCTGCCGCTGCGAGGAAGTGACGGCGGCGCAGGTCCGCGATGCCGTCAAGCTGGGGTGCAGCGGCCCAAATCAGGCGAAATCCTTCCTCCGCTGCGGCATGGGTCCGTGCCAGGGACGGCTGTGCGGCCCGACGGTGACCGAGGTGATCGCGGACGCACGGGGAGTTTCCCCGGCGGAAGTCGGCTATTACCGCCTGCGCCCTCCCGTCAAGCCGATCACGCTGGCGGAGCTTGCCTCGCTGCCCAAGCGCGAGGACGAGATCGACGCCGTCCTGCATCACTGAGGACGTATAATCCATGTCCGGATACGACGTCATCGTCATCGGGGGTGGCCTGCACGGCTGCTCCACCGCCCTGCACCTGTCGCAGCGGGGTGTCCGCGTGCTGGTCGTGGAGAAGGACCATATCGGGCGTCATGCCTCCGGCGTGAATGCCGGCGGGGTGCGGCAGCTTGGCCGCCACGTGGCGGAAATCCCGCTGTCGGTGGCGTCCATGGCGCTGTGGCACCGCATCGGCGAGCTGGTGGACGACGACTGCGGGTTCGAGTGCCACGGGCAGATCAAGGTTGCCGAGACGGAGGAGGAACTGGCGGACGGGCATGCCCGTGTCGCCGAACTCCGCGCCCTGGGCTTCAGCCACGAGGAGGTGGTCGATCAGGCGGAACTCCGCCGGCTGGTCCCGGCGATAGCGCCGCACTGCGTCGGGGCCGTCGTCTCTCGCACGGACGGCGCCGCCATCCCGTACCGCACCACCTTCGCCTTCAAGCGCAAGGCGGAAAGCCTGGGTGCCCGGTTCGAGGAAGGCTCGGCCGTTACCCGCATCGCCCGCGCCGGCCTGAATTGGCGTGTCGAAACGGCCGCCGGCGGGCGGTTCGAGGCGCCTGTCCTGGTCAACTGTGCGGGAGCCTGGGCGAACCGCATCGCCACCCAATTGGGAGAGCCGGTGCCGCTGGAAGTCATCGCCCCCATGCTGATGATCACGGCCCGGCTGCCGCCCTTCATCAAGCCGGTCGTGGGAGCGACCGGCAGGACGCTGTCGTTCAAGCAGTTCCCCAACGGGACTGTTCTGATCGGCGGCGGCATGCTGGGGCGGGCCTCGCCCGACGAGAACCGGACGGAGCTGGACTTCACCAATCTGGCGATCAACGCGCGCACGGTCTGGGACCTGTTCCCCATCATGCGGAGCGCGACCGTCGTCCGGGCCTGGGCCGGGATCGAGGCCCGCATGCCGGACCAGATTCCCGTCATCGGCCCCAGCGGCACGGAGCTTGGCGTCTTCCACGCCTTCGGCTTCTCGGCGCACGGCTTCCAGCTCGGTCCCATCGTCGGGCGGATACTCGCCGACATGATCACGGGCAACGGCACCGCCCTGCCGATCTCGCCATTCCGCATCCAGCGCTTCCACCAGCCGGCGGTCGCCGCCTGAACCCCTTACCTACCCAGGAGATTGAAGTTGCCGATACAGCGCGTCCACCCCGGCCCCCGCATGAGCGAGATGGTGATCCACAACGAGACCGTCTATCTGTCGGGCCAGATCGCCGACGACGGTTCGACCGACGTGGAATCCCAGACCCGCGACGTGCTGCGCCAGATCGACGCCCTGCTGGCGGAAGCCGGCACCGATAAGACAAAGCTGCTGACCGCCACCATCTACCTTGCCGACATCGGCACCTTCGCCGAGATGAACAAGGCGTGGGACGCCTGGGTCGATCCGGCGAACGCTCCTGCCCGCGCCACCGTCGAAGCGCGGCTTGCCGCCCCCGAATACCTCGTCGAGATCCAGGTCGTAGCCGCCCGCTGAGCACGGCCTGAAAGCACTCACGACACCTAGATCCAACCACCGGAGCATCCGAATGAAACGTCTGGCCCTCGGCTTGGCGCTGAGCCTCTTCGCGTCCATGCCGGCCCTGGCGGACGGCCCCGCCATCCGGATCGCGACGGAGGGCGCGTATCCTCCCTTCAACCTGACCAAGCCCGACGGGCAATTGGCCGGGCTGGAAGTCGAGCTGGCGAATGCGCTGTGCGAGCGCATGAAACGCTCCTGCACCGTGGTCGCCCAGGATTGGGACGGCATCATTCCCGGCCTGATGGCGCGGAAATACGATGCGATCATGGCGACGATGAACATCACGCCGGAGCGGCTGAAGTCGATCGCGTTCTCGACCCCCTACATGGTCGTGCCGGCCTATTTCGTGGCGGCGACCGGATCGGGCATCGACGGGACGCTGGAAACCCTGCGCGGCAAGGAGATCGGTGCGCAGACCTCCACCACCCATTACCGCTACGCCGAGAAGCATTTCGGCGATGCGGTGACCCTGCGGAGCTACGACACGACCGCCAACCTGCTGGCGGACCTGAAGAGCGACCGCATCGCCGCCGCTATCACGACCGGCGCCACGGCTTCGGACTGGGTGCGGGAGGATGCCTCCAA
>NZ_JCACHA010001168.1:0-4949 GCF_059503625.1 Skermanella sp. | reverse complement strand
AAACACGAACTCTCGACGGTACGTTCCATGAGCTGTTAACCCTCTTGTATCCGGCCATGCCCGCCAACAACGTCCAGCCCGTCCCACTCGCTGCCGTAGCCCGAGCTGCCCACGGTTTCTGTGCTCTCCCCAATTGAGACGTAGAAAACGTCCTATCGAGACCAGTCTAACAGAGCTTACCCAAACGAACCGTGCAACCATTGAAATCATCGCTTAATCTGGCGCCTTAGCCAACCTCGGGGACAACCGATGGCAAGCCTTACGATCCGGAACCTGGACGATCCTTTGAAGGCGCGACTGCGCATCCGCACCGCCCATCATGGCCGTTCCATGGAGGAGGAGGCCCGTCACATCCTGCGCGCGGAGCTTACGGAAGAGCGCCAGTCCGCTACGCACCTCTGCGACGCCATCCGCCGGCGGTTCGCGCCGTTCGGCGGCGTTGAGGTGCCTGACGCCGGCCGCGAGCCCCTGCGCGACCCGCCGGGTTTCGACTGGTGATCGTCCTGGACACCAACGTGGTTTCCGAGGCGATGCGCCCGGCGCCGTCCGACGCCGTGCTCCGCTGGATGGCCGCGCAACCCAGTGCCGGCCTGTTCACAACGACGGTCACCCAGGCGGAAATCCTATTTGGCCTCGCCTTGCTGCCGGACGGGCACCGCCACAACGACCTGCTGGTCGCCGCCGAGCGGATGTTCGCCGAGGATTTCGCCGGCCGAGTGCTGCCCTTCGATGCCGTGGCGGCCCTGGCGCTCGCACCCATCGCGGCGGGGCGACGTCGAATGGGGCAGCCGACCGGGGCCTTTGATGCGCAGATCGCCGCCATCGCACAGTCGCGCGGCGCCTCCTTGGCGACCCGGAACGTGGCGGATTTCCTGGATTGCGGGCTTTCCATCATCAATCCCTGGGATGCCTGAGCCAGCCGTCTCACCGAACGTGAGCGCGGCGGCGTTCCTGGTCTCACCCAATCCGAGTGGGATGCGGCGATGAAATCGAGCACGGCCGCCGATGATTGCAAGCGCCTACACGTAGCCGTGGCACAGTCCCTTGGGCGAACGCGTCGGGAATTTCGGCCTCCGCCACCACGACCTTGACGTGCCGCACACTTTCCGGCGTGAGTGCCAGGGCTTCGCTGATCCGGCAGTCGGTGTCGTGCAGAACCTTGCATAGTGTCCGCACCGGCCGATCGGCCGTGGCCGTCGATCCGATGAAGGTGCGACGTTCGTCGGCGGTGAGGTAGAGGCGCCTGCCTTGGGTGTCATGGAGATTTATGGTGCGCAACAGATTACATCAGCTCTGTTCCAAAGACGAGCCGGGGCCGACTGGCGTGGTTGGTAGAGTGCTTGATTCGCCGTGCTGCCGATCCAGTCCCGGACCATGCCTGTGGAACAGAAGTGTCAGTTCTGGTCCAAGCAGCAAAGACGGATGTCCACCAGTCCAAACCATGCTCCGATGCCAGAGATACGGCATTCCAAAATCATATGCTAAGCTGGCCTGCATCTCCGCCTTAGCCTCCCAGCAGCACCATAGTTTTTGTCAAGAAGGGAAAATCCGGCCCCAAGCGCCGACATAACCTCACGTGGTAGGGGAGGCCATTGAAACCAAAGACGAAGCGCCTCTGAAACCGACCGGCTAAGATACTTTATGGAAAACCTGCAGCCCGGATTGCTGCCTTGGCTCAGCTCATGGGCTTACGCGCCTCCGGTCCAGCAAAGGCACTGCAGCCATATGGATGATTAGCCCTCATAACACAAACAGTCGGTTACATAACATTTCATTAACCCTTCGATGATAAATAACAAAGTAAATTACAAGGATAAATGGGGGGTAGATAGAATGACCGTCATGGACACAGCCAACAAGACACAAGAACCCAGGCAGAAACTACAAAAAATAAGGTTCGGTATTCGAGGTATGTTGCTGTCGGCGGTATCCGCCCTATCGCTCATACTATTGGGATTGATCGCCCACGGGAACGTTGATGCTTGGTCACGGTATCAGGCAGTGCAAGATATTGAAGAATTCGACACAGGCGCCAATAAGTTCATTGCCGGGCTTTTCGAAGTTCTCATGGAGCGCCTGTATACCAACAACGGCCTCCAGGATCCCGCACCTGCCGGGACAGATCTCCTGGGTGAGATCGATCGCCGCCGCGTCGCCGTCCGAACCAGCTTCGAACCGGGTCTTCGGGTGTTCGAGGCGCGCAACTTCCCCAATAAGCAAGTCCTGATGGACGAACTCAAGACCGCACTGGCCGCCGCTAACCAAGCCCGCGCTCAGGCTGATCAAGCGCTGAAGTTGCCGCGCGAGCAACGGGACGAGAACCTGCGCAAGAACTTCATCCCGACGATCACCGCCTCCGTAAACGCGGCACTCAAGGTCTGGTTCTCCGCTCTCCACCATGCTGCCTCCGCTGATCCGGCGCTGGCCAGGCTCGCCATGATCAAGGAGATCGGCTGGCGAACTCGCGACATCGCTGGCTTCGAGCGCTCCAACGTCTCCTCCGCCATCTCGGCCGGGACGGCGATCCCGGCTGACCGCATTGCCGCCAACGCTGCGGTCCGCTCGCGCGTGGACCTGCTCTGGCAGCAGCTCGAGAACCTCACTCTGGACGAGGCCACCCACCCCGCAATCAAGCGCGCCATGGCCGGTGCCAAGGCTGGGTACTTCACGGATTTCCGTAGCCGTGCGGACCGGATGACGAAGCTCAGTGACGAGGGCGCCAAATACGACATGAACGCAACCCAATGGGTGGAGACTACCACGCCGCTCCTCGGAACGCTGCTCCAAGCCCTCTACGCTGCGGGTGAGGCCAGCGAGGTACGGACCGCCGCCATGAAGGATGCGGCAGTGTGGAGTTTGGCCATCCAACTCGGCCTGCTGCTTCTCGGGGTTTTTGCCATCCTCGCTGCAGTCCTGCTGGTCGTGCGCCGGGTGACCAAGCCGCTGACGTCCTTGAGTTCGGCAGTCCGCCGTTTAGCCGAGGGAGATATGTCGGTCGAGGTGCCTGGCGGCGAGCGGACGGACGAGATCGGCTCGTTGGCCGGGGCCATTGCGGTATTCCGGGATGCTATGGCTGAAGCTAACCGCCTGCGCACCCGAAATGAGGAGGACAAGCGCCAGGCGGATGTCCAGAACCGCCAAGCTCTCACCCGCTTTGCTGACGAGTTCGACGGCGTCGTTGGCGGCATCGTCCAAAGCGTATCAGCCGCGGCCGAGCAACTGCAAGGTGCGGCGCAGACCCTGCTTGCCTCTACGGATCAAACTCGGGCGCAGGCGGAGGCTTCCGCCACTGCCACTGGACAAACCACGGCGAACATCCAGACCGTTGCGGCGGCTACAGAGGAGCTTGCTGGCTCGAGCCGCGAAATTGGGCAACAGGTCTCCCGCTCCACTATGATCGCGAACCAGGCAGTCGTGGAGGCCGAACGGACCAATGAGACAGTTAACGGTCTGGCACAGGGGGCAAGTCGAATCGGCGACGTCGTGAAGTTGATCCAGGACATCGCTTCGCAGACTAACCTGCTGGCGCTCAACGCGACCATCGAGGCGGCGCGCGCCGGCGAGGCCGGCAAGGGCTTCGCAGTGGTGGCGAGCGAGGTCAAGAACCTGGCCAACCAAACCGCTAAGGCTACCGAGGACATCGCTGCTCAAATTGCATCGATGCAGGGCGTGACCACCACCGCGGTACATGCGATCACGGGCATCGGCAGCACGATCCGCAACATGAATGACATCGCGGTGACCATCGCCGCAGCAGTCGAGGAGCAGACGGCTGCGACGGCGGAGATCTCGCGCAACGTCGGTGAGGCCGCCACTGGCGCAGCTGAGGTGTCGAGCAATGTCGCTCAGGTCACTGACGCGGTCGCACGTACCGGATCGGCTGCTGACGAGGTTCTCGGCTCGGCCCGAACGCTGTCCGAGCTGGCAGTGCGCATGCGTGGGGAGGTGGACCAATTCCTGACCCGTGTTCGGGTGGCATGACGGAACGGTCATGCTGCAGAGTGTATGGTGACGCTGGCCTGCCGAATGCCCAGGTGGGCGGGCCGGCACCTCGAGACGGAGTAGGCGAACGGGAAATTGATTTGGATCAATTCTTCCTGAACAGACACTGAGCCATTCCCCTCTCACAAAGGCGGCAGGACCGATCCTTACAGAGCTCAGCAACCGGCATATTGAAGCCCTTTGGCATGGCGTGCATCAACAGTAACCAACGCCTAAGATTGCCAAGCCTTTGAAATATAATGGTGAAGCTGGTGAGAGGATGTGTCTGGTGCGAAGGATGACCATCTTCAAAATAATTTAATTTCTCACCTCGTTTTTTCAATTTGGAGTTGTAGCAAGTTAGCTGTATATCAAGCGATATGATTATTTATTGCAATTGATTTAAACGGGCGTTTCATTGATAGGTTTGGCATCTAGAACAATCCGGCGGCTATCGACGGCTGTCGTTTACCATTAGGTTGTGACATGACCTCGTTAGGCTTGCACGATGGACGGCATACGATCATTGCCCTGATGCCCGACCTGCAGCGTTTCGCCCGCTCGCTGACCGGATCAGCCGATGTCGGCAACGAGCTCGTGCAAGCGGCTTATGAGCGCGCTCTGAGGCGTCAGGGCTCTCTGGCTGCCATTGAGCAGCCGGGGAGCTGGATGCGCAGCGTTATCAAGAACCTCTGGATTGATGAGAAGCGGAGTTCACGCGATCGCCTGTCGGCTCCGCTGGAGGATGCGGAGCATCTGGGAACAGAGGATACCGAACGCGCCGTCATCGCGCGCTCCACTCTGGCACGGGTGCGTGAGGTGATCGCGGCCCTGCCGGAGGAGCAACGCTCCGCTATTATGCTGGTCTGCGTCAATGGCCTGAGCTACGGGGAAACGGCCGCCGAGCTGGACATCCCGATCGGCACCCTGATGAGCCGCCTGTGCCGGGGACGTTTGGAACTCGCCCG
>NZ_JCACHA010001167.1:0-4953 GCF_059503625.1 Skermanella sp. | reverse complement strand
CGGGAATCATCATTTCCTTTTTAATTTCATTCTTGATACCGACTCAATTAAAGGGTGAAGTTGACAGCGAAATTGAGAAATCAAGAAATCATACCAAAGCTGGAGAGATCTGGCTTTTCGAGCAAATTGATACCCACGCTGCGCAGCGCTTGAGAGATGAGCTACAAAAAGCTAACGCTGAAAACTTAAAATATGTTAGAATATACACCGTATCTCGTGGTGGCGAAATACAGTCTTCTGAAGACATCATCAATGCCATTGATTTGGCTAAAGAACATGGCATTCAAATAGAAACCTATGTCCCCCATAATGAGGCTTGCCAATCTGCGTGTGTTCCAATTTTCCTCGCCGGAACTGTTCGGAAAGCTGAGCCTGGGGCATGGTTTATGTTTCATGAGTCAGACCTTTATCCCGGAGCAGCATATAATTTTGGAGAGAAAGCCAGATTATTTATGTTTCGACCATGGAGGAGAATTGTAAAATCGTTTACTAATGAAAGTGCAGAGAGACTCATTGCAAAGCATCAATTTACAGAATCTTTGCTAAAATTTCTTAGTAAGAATAATATCTATCATTTGCAATGGTTCGAAGACTCAAATACATGCTGGCTTTCGGCAACGATGATCTATCATAATTGGGAAGACGTACTTATTTTGCAGGAAAATATTCGAAATGATCATAGATCAGCAGCATGCTTGCAAAACCCAGAAGAACCAACGTGATTTGCAGGAACAGCAATGGCGCCGACATTGCAGACAAACCCATTGGATCTGTGAAACGACCGAGGCCGCAGCGTCGTCATCGCACCGGATCAGTGCCGCAAGATCCGCCGGTACGATCCAGCGGCACATCACCGGAGCCAGTCCAGCAGCACCGGCTCCAGCCACCGGTAAAGAGCCACCGCCGCAGCGATCCACAGCGCTATCATGAACGTCGCCGCGACATAGCTGACTGGCCGATCCGCCCGCCCCTCCGCCGTTGCCCGATGCTCTTCAAGCACATCGGCGGGAATAAGGCGGATGACCAGCAGGATTCCGAGCGGCACGATGAGCAGGTCGTCAAGATAGCCGAGCACCGGAATGAAGTCCGGTATCAGATCGATGGGACTGAGCGCATAAGCCGCAACCAGGATCGCCACGACACGGGCATGCCAAGGCGTCCTCGGATCGCGAGCGGCGAGGTAGACCGCATGTACATCGCGCTTGAGCCGGCGAGCCCACGCCTTTACCGTCGCAAGCATCTCGTTCCTGCCCTCGTTGCCCTCGTCTGTCGAACTATACCAAGGGCCGAAGTCGTTGACTGGTGAAGACGCCCAGGATGCCGGTCGATCTCTCCGGCCCTTTGCTATCCACCGTAGTGCCGCGACGTCGGTTGATCCCGTCAGCCGGTGTGGAGTTCAGTGATCGCTCAGGCTGCGATCTTCATCTTTCTGATCATGCCCTCTTCGTCATGCCGTAGAGTCAGCACCGACACGCCGGAAGCTGTCACGGCAACAGTGTGCTCGAACTGTGCGGAAAGCGACCCGTCCCGCGTCACGACGGTCCAGCCGTCAGCCTCAGCTTTCACGTTCCGCCGGCCTCCGTTGAGCATCGGCTCGATTGTGAAAACCATGCCCTCACGTAGGGCAAGGCCGGTGCCCGGCTTTCCGAAGTGCAGCACCTGCGGCTCTTCATGCATTTCCCGGCCGATGCCATGGCCGCAATATTCACGAACCACGGAATAGCCATTTCGCTTGGCATGTCGTGTGATCGCCCAACCGATATCTCCGAGCCGCGCACCTGGGCGAACCGCCTGGATGCCCATCCACATAGCTTCGTAGGTGGTCTTGACCAGCCTCTTGGCGAGTGGGTTTACCTCACCGACAAGGTAAGTTTTGCTGGAGTCTGCAATGTAGCCGTTCTTCTCAAGAGTAATGTCGAAGTTGACGATGTCGCCGTCTCGGAGCACGGTGGATTGCGATGGAATGCCGTGACAGACCACATCGTTCACCGAAGAATTCAACACAAAGCCATAGCCATATTGGCCCTTGCTTGCCGGTCGAGCCTGTAGATCTTGGACGATGAATTTTTCGACTATTTCATTGATCTGAAGTGTCGACATGCCGACGAGCGAGGTTCGATCCAGCAACCCGAATACGGACGCCAGCAGCCGGCCGGATTCGGCCAGTAACGCCACCTCCTGAGGCTGCTTCGTCATGCTTCAATGACGGCCAGCGGTTGAGCTGAAACACCTGCGGAACTAAGCTCACGCTTGATGATGTCGTTGAAACTGAGCGTCGGATTGGTTTCGCATAGCATGCCCACCTTGATCCAGTAGGCGGCCTGCGCGTTGATCGAGCGATAAGATACCTTGCTCGCCCCGCGCACCTGATCGTGCAGATCATCGTCTATGTTAACAATGCCCAACAGAGCCTCCATATACGTGCCATATATGAAGCATATACGCCGTAGAATCAAAAGCCAAGGGTGGTGTCCAAGGCGCCTCAGCCCAAACGCTCCTGCCCTGTCCCGCCCTATTTCCCCTGCACGCCCATCATCCGCAGATAATCCATGATCCGCTGATTCCGCCACTGCTGGTTCGTCTGGAAGCGGGCGGCGCGGGCCTGACGGCAGGCGGCCACCGCCTCCTGTCTCCACGCCACCGTCGGCTGCCCGAGGCCGCAAGTCCTCCGGCACCCCCGCCAAAACCGCGGCCGCTATCTCCGGCGGCGGCGCCGGCCCGTCGCGCAGCCAGTCCTCCGCTTCGCGGAACTCGTCCCGGCACATCAGCTCGATCATGTAGTTGCAGGCGGACTGCAATCCCGGCCGCAACCGCCCAGGACTGGCCGAGATCATCGGCAGCAGCGGCGCCAGCGGCGGCGTCAGATGGTTGGCGTAGATCGTAGCCCCCCAATAGCGCTCGGCCGTCTGGCGGAAATGGGCGAGATCGCGGACGGACACCAGCCCGGAAGCCTCCATCGGCAGGATCTCGACCTTGGGTTTCGTCACGACCACCGTATCGTTGGATACGTCCACATACAGGTCGCCCAGTTGGATGGCGTTCTGAAAATACTGCTCCCGCAGCACGCCCCAGACGCTGCGGAACACCCCGCCCTTCCCGATGAACCCCTTAAGGGCAAGCTCGACCTCGCCGGCCGGGCGCTCGAGCCGCTTGACCAGACGATTATACAGGTCGCGGGTGATCTCCTCGCACCGGCCATAGGGATACGGCTTGCCCGCCGCCGGCGCCAGGACCGGGGACAGGGCGGCGTCGGTTTCCGCCCGCAGCGCCAGGAAATACGCCGGCAAAGCCTCGGAAATCGCGCCCAGATGGCACTTGGTCAACGCGGCCTGAGCCTCGTCGGCGGGAGAGATCTGCTGGAACAGCAGCGGCATCGGCATCCCAGGCGACCCCATCGAAAAATCCCGAACGACGCTCCACGGACGGCAGCGCTCCACGGCAGCACTCCGGGCGCGGCAACGACTGGAAGCGATACTCCCGAATGTGGAGAACCGTCAACTGTCCGGCCTATCGGACAAAGCTTCCGGTCAAAGCTTCCGGGCAAAGCTTCCGGGGAACCCTTCGCACGCGCAGCCATTTCCCCCTGTGACAGCACCCGAACCCCGCGAAGGCCGAACCCATGGCAGATCCCGCACCCGCCACGTCCGCCACGCATGTCGAAGGTCACCCGCACGTCGTCATCATCGGCGCCGGTTTCGCCGGGCTGGCGGCGGCAAGCGAGCTGGGCGGCACGCCCGTCAACGTTACGCTGATCGACAGGCGCAACTATCACCTGTTCGTCCCGCTGCTCTATCAGGTCGCCAGCGCCGCCCTGTCGCCCGCCGACATCGCGGAGCCGATCCGCCGAATCCTCAGCCGCCACTCCAACATCGAAGTCATGCTGGGGGAGGTCGCCGGAATCGACAAGCAGGCGCGGACCGTCGCCCTCGCGGACGGGACCGCCGTCGCCTACGATCGGCTGATCGTCGCCACCGGCTCTACCCACAGCTATTTCGGCCATGACGAGTGGGCTCAGCACGCGCCCGGCCTGAAGACGATCGAGGACGCCCGCCAGATCCGCGCCCGCGTCCTGATGGCGTTCGAACAGGCGGAGATCTGCCATAACAAGGTCGAGCAGCAGGACCTGATAACCACCGTGATCGTCGGCGCCGGCCCGACCGGAGTGGAGATGGCCGGCGCCATCGCCGAACTGTCACGCCACACGCTGGCCCGCGACTTCCGCAACATTCGGCCGGAAACCGCCCGCGTCCTGCTGGTCGAAGCCGGCCCCCGCGTGCTGCCCGCCTTCCCGCCGGAACTGTCCGACTACGCCCATAAGGCGCTGGAAAAGCTGGGCGTCACCGTCATGGTCAAGACCCCGGTCGAGGACGTCACCGCCGAGGGCGTCACCTTGGGCGGCCGGTTCGTCCGCGCCGGAACCGTCATCTGGGGCGCCGGCGTCCGCGCTTCGCCGGCAGGCTCCTGGCTCGGCGTCGATACCGACAGGGCGGGACGGGTCAAGGTCGGCCCCGACCTGACGGTGCCGGGACATCCGGAAATCTTCGTGCTGGGCGATACCGCCCTGGCGATGCATGACGACGGCTCCCCCCTGCCCGGACTGGCGCAGGTCGCCAAGCAGCAGGGCGAGCATGTCGGCAGCCATCTTGCCAGTCATCTGACCAGGGGGGAAGCGATGCCGCCGTTCCGGTTCAAGAACCGGGGCAATCTGGCGACGATCGGGCGGAACTCGGCCGTGGCGGATTTCAACGGGCGGAAGATCAAGGGCTTCGTCGCCTGGGTGCTCTGGGGCATCGTCCACGTCTATCTGCTGATCGGCTTCAGCAACCGGCTGCTGGTCAGCATGCAATGGCTGGTCGCCTACTTGACCTATCATCGCGGCGCCCGCCTGATCACCGGGGAAAGGAAAGCCCAGATCCAAGAGAACCACGAACGCCGCAGCGCCGCCGAGTAGTA
>NZ_JCACHA010001166.1:0-4962 GCF_059503625.1 Skermanella sp. | reverse complement strand
TGACGGAACCGCTGCGCTTACCAGGCCAGCGTTCTCTCCGGGGTCGGTATTGACCGCCCCATGATGGTGTCAGAGGTGCCGGCGTCGGAATGTCAACTTCATCGTCAGCAAATGCCTTGCCAGGAAACAACAAATGCAGCGGTCGAAGAAATGTGCCCATTAGCTTCTGCAGAACCCGACCCGAACCCTCAACGGCACGCTCCGCGACCTGTTTACCGCCTGGTATCCGGCCATGCCCGCCAACGATATCCAAACCGCGCCCCACACTGCCTAGACGTAGCCGAGACTGTCCTGCAGCACGGCATCCAGGATGGACGAGGTCTCGGCAAGCAGACCTCTTGCCGGCTCATAGCTGGTATGAAGCAGGTGCAGCTGGCCTCCCAGGGTAATCGCCCCGATCGTCTGAGCGAGGGCGAAACCCATGGTGACGGATGGACCCCAAAGCGCTTCGAGCGTGAAGGGGCCGTAGCGGTCCGGGAAATCCACAGCCCCAAGGTTGCTCAGAAGGATATCGGCGCCGGCTTGCTGCGCCAGGAATGCCTGCGCCCGATCTACCGTCGTGATGCCGGCCATCTGGTCGCGCATCATGCCGACCATGCCTGCAAGCAGTTCGCTGGCCTTGAGCGGAGCGAGACTGTCCGAGAAGAAGCGAGCTCTTCTCCTGAGGTCCCCTAATCCGTCTCCTAACTCGACGATCGCTGCCGATACGAAAACGCCGAGATCCTCACTGCGTCCCAGCAGTCTGCCTCGCAGGTCAATGGGAGAGTGGATCCGGAGCGGAAGATCAGACCATCCGGGCATCCTGACCGAGGCCGCAAATGTCGCGGCAGCGTTCAGGGCGCCGTGCACCGTCGTTCGTTCCGCCCGCGCCCATGCCCGGAGCCGTTCTGTCTTTTCCCGACTGAAACGCAGGGACTCGACGTGGGGCAATGGTCCGTCCAAAAGGCGATAGGGAGCATCCCGCCCTGCCGGTGGAGCTTCCGGTGGTGGCGTCAGAGCTCCGGCCGGTTCGGCCCTGGAGGCGACCATCTGCTCGAGTGAGGCCGTAACCGGGCTGAGCACGACCGTTTCCCCTCCGAGCGTGCGCAGCAGGTCGCGCATCAGAAAGGACAGCGACAGACCATCCGCGATGGTGTGGTGCGCGCAGAGAATAATGACAGAGCGACCGTCGCCATGCAGCAGGGTAGCGCGCAATAGTGGTGCCTCGGAGGGATCGAACGGCCGCTCGATCTGGGCGGCAACGTGAGCTGCCCAGTCCGATCCAGCGTACTTGACGACCTGCAGCGGTATCGATCCGCGTGGAACCACCTTAAACAACGGCGCGCCGCGACTGTCCGGAACGATCCGGCTCCAGATGACAGGCAGCTGGCCACAGATACGATCAAGCGCCTCCTGCCACTGGGCGACCTAGGACGATCCGGCGACCTCTGCGGTGATTGCGAAATGCGTCTGCCGGTTCTGGCTGATCAGCCAGAATAACTTCGCGATTCCGCCCAGCGGGCGAAGAATGGCAGGCTTATCTATTTGATCGAACGGCATGCTGGTTCCCTCCATTTCGGGCGCGGCCACATGGCTCGGGCATGGCAGACAGTATTTCGAAAAACGTGTTGGACGACGATGTTGGCAAACGCCTGCCAGGCCACGCTTGCAACACGGTGCTGTTGTCCAGCGATATTGGTAAATGCCAGAGATCCGCCGCGTTGGTTTATCAGCCGAAGGTGAACGCGTATGCCCGGACGCCTGGATCCAGGAACTCGATCGTAAACGTCCGCTCGGTAACGGGCCCGATTTGCCGGATGAGCTGGTAAAGCCGCTCCTCGACGACAGTCCCAGTTCCATCGACATCGACGTCCGATCCGTGACTGTCACCTGGAGCCGTGCCGTCGATCGTGACGCGGAAGCGAACCGGCCTGCCGTCCGGTGACGGACCCAGGACCAGGTGCAGGTCGCGGGCATGGAACCGATGGACGATGCCGCCGCCCGTCCCGTTGAGGGTGGCGTGTTCGCCGCCGATCGTCCAGTCGCCGGTCAGCCCCCAGTGGTTGAGCTGCGGGCGACCAGCCTGATAGACATGGCCGGCATCCTCAACAGCACCGCCGGGAGAAATGAAGTTCCGGGTCTGGTTGTAGCCGATATAGGTTTCGGGCGAGCGCAGGTTGGCCAGATCGGGAGAAGCCTGAGCGCCTTTCGTGTCCACCGCAATCGTTTCCCTGGACACCATCGGAGCGCCCGCTTCGGCAAGAAGCTTCTCGATCACGCGTTCCGACCGGTTGTACTCACCTTCGCCGAATTCACGGTGCCGGATGCGCCCCGCCGCATCGATGAAGAAGCGCGCAGGCCAGGCGCGATTGTTGAAGGCGCGCCAGACTTCAAAATTGTTGTCGATCGCGACGGGATAGGTGACGCCAAGGTTCGACAGCGCACGACGGACGTTGTCGATGTTCTTCTCGAAGGCGAATTCGGGTGCATGCACTCCGATAACCACCAGGCCCTGATCCCGGTATTTTTCGGCCCAGGCGCCGACATGAGGCAGTGAGCGCAGGCAGTTGATGCAGGAATAGGTCCAGAAGTTCACCAGGACGACCTTGCCCTTGACGCTTTCGCTCGTCAGCGGCGCGGAATTGAGCCACTGCGTCGCGCCGAACAGCGGAGCCGCAAGTTTTTTCTCCGAATAGGCCGAGTTGACGGGAGCAGGATCAGAGTGTGCTTCGTCCGATATTCCCGCACCGAAGGCATCAATCAGCCTCTGCTCGACAGCGGATGTTCCGGTCGAGGAGATCCGCGTCAGGAAACCAGTATCGAGATCGAACGAGATTGCCGCCACGCTTGCTATTACGCCAGCACCGAGGCCGCGCCGCAGCCCGTGTCCGAGCCTGAGCGAGCCCTTCATCATCTCCAGGACTCGACCACCGAAAATCAACGCGGCGCCCAACGATGTCGCTGCGCCGGACGCATAGGCCAGCAAAAGCAGAGATGTTTCCAGGCTCGTCCCCCCGAGTGCGGCACCCGCTAGGATCAGGCCAAGCACCGGCCCTGCACACGGTGTCCAGAGCAGGCCGGTTGCGATGCCGAGAAGTGCTGACGAGCCGAAGCTCACGTCTTTCGTTCTGGTTCTTTCATCGACCGAGCGCGATAATCTCGCCCCGAGGGCTACCAAGGGAGCTGTAAGGCGTGCTGACAGCCCTGGGAAGATCAGCGCAAGCCCAAAGCATGCGATCAGTACCAGGGCAAGAGTGCGGCCGTGACGGTTCAGCTCAATCGCCCAGTTACCGGTAACCGCAGCAAGGCTCGCTACGGCGGTGAACGCAAGCGCCATCCCGACCAGCATAGGGAGACCGCTGCGGCGGAAAGGCTGACCCGCGCGTGTCAGGACGAAAGGCAGAACCGGCAAGATACAAGGGCTCACAATTGTAAGCACGCCCGCCAGATACGCCAGGACGAAGAAGATCATGAGAGCACTTCAGTTATGTAAGGTATGAAAATGACGCTGAGTGGCCCGGGTTCATTGTCCGCAAAGCTCACTGGGGCGCGGGGTCGTTGTTCCGAGAGGAGATAGCCGGCAACCTGTGGGCAAACGGCAGCTGACCAGTATCCCTCGACATCGGCGACAGACCGAAGTTGAAGGTCATGATGGTCGCTTGACGGGCCAATGATACGGTATGCACCTCGGTCTTCAGGACAGGTCGGCCCTTCACAGGAGCGAGCGATAAACGCCAGGAAGATTCGCTCCATCGCGGGTATAGGCCTGCTCGAACTGACATGAGCGATCGACATCCACGATCAGGGAGCCGGGCTGGTCCGTCAGATGCATCCATGCCGTGTAACCGACAAGCTGACCTTGACCTGACTGGCGCTGGGTATAAAAGAGATCGCGTACTACTTCAGGGGGGACACGGTAGGCGTCGAGCGCGGATGCGACCGCAGGGGTGCAGGCGTGAGCATTGTATCGGGTGAGCGTCGAGGTAGTCGCTTGGCTTGGTGCCTCAAGCCGGGGAGGCACGCCAGCGCATCCGGACAGCAGGGCAATGGCAACCATCGCCGGGACAAAAATTCTTGAACTTGATCCAGGCTGCGTATGAAAACCGGTCATTTTGACCTCCATTGTTAAAGAGAACTGACGGTAGGTTCTATCCGCGTGATTGCCGCCTCGAGCATTACGTGGCACTCGGGATGCGGGACTGGAGGAGGCCTGCTATGCCTGCTCCCAGGTATCGATAATCGGGACGTCCTGCCCATTGGACACGGGCAGGACGTCCGTGGCCGGTCCGGCTCAGACCAGGTTGATCGCAACATCGACGTTGCCGCGGGTGGCTTTGGAGTACGGGCACGTCTGGTGCGCGGCATCCACCAGGGCCTGGGCGACGTTGCGCTCCAAACCGGGCAGGCTGACGTTGAGACGAGCCTGAAGGAAGTAAGCGTCCCCGGTCTTGCCCAAATCTACTTCGGCGTCGACAACCGCGTCAGCCGGGAAGGTAACCTTTGTTTTTCTGGCCGCGAGCTGCATCGCGCCAATGAAACAGGCCGACCAGCCGGCGGCGAACAACTGCTCCGGATTAGTACCGTTGCCAGGAGTTCCAGGAGACGAAAGCTTGATGTCCAGCCGGCCATCGCTGCTGCGGGAGGTGCCGTCGCGGCCGCCGGAGGGTTCCGTCAGGTCTCGCGCCAAATTCTGAGCGAAGGCACAGATCAGCCCTAGCGGGCGGTGTCGTCGTCAGGCGACAGCGAGCATATCGCGGAGGGCGGCGACTCTCTGGACATGGATCGCCCGTCGGCGGGCCGCAGGCACGTGCTCCTTGCGCCGGGTGGCTGGTCGGAGGAAGTCGCGCACCTCATCGTGGGCCAGGCAGAAGCGGGCGGCGCTGGTGTAGGTCTGGAAGCCTCGCATCGGCTGGTAGCGCCCTTTTACCGCTCGGTGATCTTGCTCCAAATGGTTGTTTAAGTACTTTGAAGTACGGTGTTCGC
>NZ_JCACHA010001165.1:0-4969 GCF_059503625.1 Skermanella sp. | reverse complement strand
GCCGCCGTTTCGTTTTTCGTCAGCTTACTGCTGCGACGCGACCCCGGCGTCCGCCGGTGCGGAAACCCGCCAGACGCGGTTGCCGACGTCGTCGGTGACCAGGATGCTGCCCTTGCCGTCAGGGCGGACATCGACCGGGCGGCCAAGCGCGTTGCCCTCGCCGTCGAGGAAGCCGGTCAGGATATCGACCGGCGTGCCGGCCGGCTTCCCGTCGGCGAAGGGGACGAAGATCACCTTGTAGCCACTATGCGGCTTGCGGTTCCAGGAACCGTGCTGGCCGACGAAGGCGCCGCTGGCGAACTGCTCGCCGAGCGTGTCGGGGTTGCCGAACGACAGGCCCAGCGATGCGGTGTGAGGCCCGAGCGCATAGTCCGGAACGATCGCCTTGGCGACCAGTTCGGGTTTCTGCGGCTCGACGCGGGTGTCGACGGTCTGGCCGTAATAGCTGTAGGGCCAGCCGTAGAAGCCGCCGTCCTGGACGGACGTCATGTAGTCGGGCACCAGATCGCTGCCGATCTCGTCACGCTCGTTGACCGCCGTCCACAGCTTGCCGGTCGAAGGCTCCCACGCCATGCCGTTGGGGTTGCGCAGGCCGGAGGCGAAGATGCGCTTCTGACCGCTCGACAGATCGACTTCCCAGATCGCGGCGCGGCCTTCTTCCATCTCCATGCCGTTCTCGCCGACATTGCTGTTCGACCCGACGGTCGCATACAGGAAGCGCCCGTCCTTACTGGCGATGATGTTCTTGGTCCAGTGGTGGTTGAGCGGACCGCCGGGAAGGTCGGTGACCTTGGTGCCGGGCGCCGTGATCTTGGTCTGCCCCGGCTCGTACGGGAATTTCACGATCGCGTCGGCGTTGGCGACGTAGAGGTCGTTGCCGACCAGTTCCATGCCGAACGGCGAGAACAGGTTTTCCAGGAAGACCGATTTGCTGTCGGCGACGCCATCGCCGTTGGTGTCGCGCAGCAGGGTGATGCGGTTGGCGCTGGGCGTCTTGGCCCCGGCGCGGCTCATCAGCAGACCCTGGACCCAGGCCTTGATGCCGCCTTGGCCGCCTTCCTTGGGGGGAGCGTTGGATTCCGCCACCAGCACGTCGCCGTTGGGCAGGATGTGGAGCCAGCGCGGATGGTCCAGGCCATCGGCGAAGGCCGCCACCTGGAGACCCTGTGCAACTGCGGGCATGCCGCCATCGGGCCAGCCCTTGGCGGGCGCCACATTGACGGTCGGGATGAGGGTTGCGTTGGGAGCCGGCAACTGCGGCTGCGGACCGGTGCCGGCGGCCACGGGGAGCGTCGCTTCCTCGCCGCATCCGGCAAGGGCGACCGCAGTTGCAGCAAGGAAGAGCGAGGCCGGAGATAGCATGCGCATGCGGCGAATCCTGAAATCAAAACGAGTGTTGGTTGCTCAACAAGGTTGTGCCCCTTCAGGTTCCCGTATGGCGCGAATGGGTCGGGCGGCCCGGAGCGGAGAAACCGGGTCCATAAATTGCATACTATTTTATGCGCATCGGCGCAAATGGACTTGAAACAAGGGGTCCATCAGTCTGACCGGAGAAGAAAAGCATGTGCCAGGGCGACGACCGGAACTGTCCGGACTTCGAGCAACATCGCCAGAGCTTTCTGAGCACCATGGATCACGAGCGGCGCTCGTTCCTGAAGAGCGCCTTCGCGGCGGCCGGCGGGGCAGGGGTATTGGGGGCGGGCGGACTGTCGCTCGTGACACCGTCGATGGCGGCTGCCGCCCAGGCGCTCCAGCCGGAGCGGACCAACCACTACCACCTGCCGGCGACGGCGGAGACGGTCCACTGGGGCTATTTCAGCAAGTCGCTGCCGGCCAGGGTCGAGATCTCGCCCGGCGACTACGTCACGATCGAGGCGCTGACCCATCACGCCAACGACGACGCCGAGCGGATGGTCAAGGGCGATCCGGGGGCCGAGAGCGTCTTCCACTGGAGCAAGGACAAGAAGAACGTGGACCGGCGCGGGGCCGGGCCGATGGACGCCTCCCTGTTCGGGCGGGGTGCCGGCGAGGGGCTGGGCGTCCATATCTGCACCGGGCCGGTGGCGATCCGGGGAGCGGAGCCGGGCGACGTGCTGGAAGTCAGGATCGTGGACATGAAGCCGCGTCCCAGCGCCAACCCGGAATTCGCCGGCAAGACCTTCGGCAGCAATGCCGCCGCGTGGTGGGGCTATCACTACAAGGACCTGCTGACAGAACCGAAGGAGCGGGAAGTCGTCACGATCTACGAGATCGACGCGCGCGGCGAGCGGAACTGGGCCAAGGCGGTCTACAACTACCGCTGGACGCCGCAGACCGATCCGTTCGGCGTGGTCCACAAGATCATCGACTATCCCGGCGTCCCGGTCGATCCTTCGACCATCACCAAGAACTTCGACGTGCTGAAGGGCATCCGCATCCCGGTCCGCCCGCATTTCGGCGTGCTGGCGGTGGCGCCGAAGGAGGCCGACATGGTGGACAGCATCCCGCCCGGCTATTTCGGCGGCAACATGGACAATTGGCGGCTCGGCAAGGGCGCCACGATGTATTACCCGGTGGCGGTTCCGGGAGCGATGTTCTCGGTCGGCGATCCTCACGCGTCGCAGGGGGATTCCGAACTGTGCGGCACCGCGATCGAGTGCTCCTTCACCGGGACCTTCCAGTTCATCCTGCACAAGGCGGCCGATCTGCGCGGCACCGCCCTGGAAGGGCTGGACTTCCCCATGCTGGAAACCGCCGACGACTGGGTCATGCACGGCTTCAGCTATCCCAACTACCTGGAGCAATTGGGCGACAAGGCGCAGTCGGCGATCTACGAGAAGTCGTCGGTCGATCTCGCCATGCGCGACGCCTTCCGCAAGATGCGGCAGTTCCTGATGAACGCCAAGGGCTTGAGCGAGGACGAAGCGGTGTCGCTGATGTCGCTGGGCGTCGACTTCGGCATTACCCAGGTGGTGGACGGCAACTGGGGCGTCCACGCGATCATCAAGAAGGCGATCTTCTCCGGCGTCGAGAGCTGACCGGCCCTTCGTGACTGGAACGTCAAATAAAATACCGTGTTGGCGGAGTGGGCGGACGGAAAGCGCCGCCCGCTCTTTCCGATCCGTAATTCGAAGGAACCGACCCTATGGAGAAGCGGCAGCTTGGCCGGTCCGGCCTTGAGGTGGTCCCGCTTTGTTTTGGCGGCAATGTGTTCGGCTGGACCATCGACGAGCCGACATCGCACCGCATCCTCGACGCCTTCGTGGGCGAAGGCTTCAACTTCATCGATACGGCCGACATGTATTCCCGCTGGGCGCAGGGCAACAGCGGCGGCGAGTCCGAGACGATCATCGGCTCCTGGCTGAAGGGCCGGGGCGACCGCGACAAGCTGGTGATCGCGACCAAGGTCGGGATGGAGATGGGGCTGGGCAGGAAGGGGCTGGCTCCCGCCTATATCCGCGCTTCGGTCGAAGACTCGCTGCGCAGGCTCCAGACCGACTACATCGACCTCTACCAGTCCCACGCCGACGATCCGGACACGCCGTTCGAGGACGTGCTGGGCACCTATCAGGAACTGATCGAGCAGGGCAAGGTGCGTGCGATCGGGGCGTCGAACATCTCGGCGGCCCGCCTTCGGCAAGCACTGGACGTCAGCGCCCGGACCGGGCTGGTGCGCTACGAGAGCCTTCAGCCAGAGTACAACCTGTTCGACCGCACCGGGTACGAGGCCGAGCTTGAGCCGCTGTGCCGGGAGCACGGCCTCGGCGTCATCACGTATTATTCGCTGGCGAGCGGCTTCCTGTCCGGCAAGTACCGCAAGCCGGAGGATGCGTCCCGGAGCCCGCGCGGCGAGGGTGTCGTGTCCAAATACCTGAACGACAAGGGCCGCGCCATCCTGAAGGCGCTGGACGAGGTGGCGGCGCTGCACGACGCCACGCCGACGCAGGTGGCCTTGGCCTGGGTGATGGCCCGTCCCAGCGTGACCGCCCCGATCGCCAGCGCCACCAGCCTGGAGCAACTGAAGGACTTCGCGGGGGCGGCGAAGCTGAAACTGGACCAGGGATCGATCAGCCTTCTCGACGAGGCGGGCGGAGGCTGACGCCTCCGCCGTTCCCACCGTTACTTTTCGACCGCAGCGAAGACTTCTCCGATGCTGACGCCGGGAACGCCGGGGATGTTGTTCCAGGACGGGTCCGCCGGCGTGGATTGGACCATGTAGGCCCAATGGGTCATGCTGGACGTGTCGCTGCCGTTGGTCATCTGCATCATGAAGGCCCACTTGCCCTGGATCAGCGTCATGCGGCCGGGGCCGGTGCTCACTGTCGTGGAGGGGTCCGAAGGGACCGGCTTCTTCGACGGGTCAGGTGTCTCCGAGGCATCCGATGTCGAGGAGCTATCGACATTTTCCGGGGTGAAACTGACCATCACGTCGCCTTCCGGCGAGACCGAACCGATGATCGTCTGGTAGTTGAAGGGCTGGCCGTCGAAGCACAACGCTCCCCTGCCGGTGATGTAGCCGTGCTCGTACCGCAGGATCTGCCACAGGGTCTGATCCTTGACCGGGATGATCCGCTGTTCGCCCTTGTGATTTATCAGAAGCTTCTTGGCGAGCATATAGGCTTCCGGCACATACCAATAGGTGCCCTCCAGCCATGCCCACTTGGCGCTGTCGGGAAAGTCGGTGGCGCTGGTATCAATCGGCATGTCGATATCCTGTCTTGTCGCAGTAAGCATGACGGTCGTCATAAATGACGAGGGTGAAGCCGAATGTTACTGCAATCCGCGCGATATTTTATGTCAATACTATTATAAATGCAGAAATAGTATCAACGTAGACACTTTTTTGACGCCTGAATTTGGTGACTGAAGAGGTAGCCCAAACCGAACTCGGGATTTGATAAGGACCTGTTAACCCGAAACATGGAAACAATCAGCGCTTTCCAACGTGTTTCAGCAAACAGGACCGGACCCCGTGAAGACCCTTGCGAAG
>NZ_JCACHA010001164.1:0-4972 GCF_059503625.1 Skermanella sp. | reverse complement strand
TGGGAAGTGCGGGGCTACCATAACCGGGGCGATCCCTGGAGCGAGGAGCGGTATTCGGAGCCGGAATGAACGGCGGCTTCGGCAGCTTGCGGACCGAAGTCTCATTCCATGTCCACATGCTGCTTCAGCTTAGTCAGAAATTTCAGCAGCGACTCCTCGGGGCTGGGACCTTCCTCACTCAGCACCGTAATGCCCCACTTGCTTAAAACCGCTTCCTCCACCGGATTGGGGCTGATCATGAAGACGAAGGACTGCGGCCGGTTCCTCTCGTACTCGGAGTGATGCCATGTCTGCCAGAGCCGGTGCAGCAAAAGCCGGATGTTCATGTCGCGCATGCTGTATCCGATAAACAGGATCGTCCTGCCAAGCGCATCGGCCCGGAATTTGATGTCCAGAGGCGAGTCGAAGCTCAGCCTGTTCAGGTAGTCGCTTTCGGTTACGACGAGGGACTGGTCGTCGTCGAAATCCCCATGGAATTTCACGATCTGGGTAACGCCTTCCTTTATCGTGGCGATGTCGCGCGTATTCACGATCTTCACGAAATCCTTGCGGTGCAGGTTATGGGCGACCTCCAGGTTCCGATCGTAGTTCGTGGTGTAGATGATCGGAAAATCCAGTTCGACGATAAGCTGATGAACGGTCGAGTCCCGGATCTTCTGTTCCGAAACGAACCAGTTGCGATCCATCCAACTCCTCAACGGGCCGATGCTGCCTTGCTTCAGACGAAAATATTCGGCCAGGATCGGGTAGTCGAAACGGCCGTCCTTGAGCGGCATGTCGTCATCGAAGCCAAACTCCCTGCCCATGCGGATGATCAGCTCGCGCCAGGGCGGCAAACCCACGCTGATCGACAGTCCCGCCCCGGCGAATAGAATCGCGCGGCGCGACTTGATCGAAGCCGCCAGATCCTGGATAGATCCCGACATCTAAGGGTTCGTGTCCTACTCAGTGGTGCAATGCATAAGCACTATCTTATGGATCGGGAACATGGCCGCTCCGACTCCGTTCCCTGGTCGAAGCGCTCCAGTGAAATGAAGCTGCGCCACGGGACACTCCCTCGACCTGAGCAGCGGGAAACGGCGACATGATCGATTTTGCGACAAGAGCGTATAATCAAAGCTTCAACATCGATCCCGTCATACGGTCCCTGCTGGACACCGACGTCTACAAGCTGCTCATGCTCCAGTTCGTCTGGAAGTGGTATCCGGACATTCCCGTGACCTTCTCCCTGATCAACCGCACGCGCAACGTCCGCCTCGCCGACGTCATCGATCGGGCGGAACTGAAGGACCAGCTCGACCATACCCGCTCCCTGGGCTTCACGGAGAGCGAGACGGTCTGGCTGGCGGGCAACAAGCTCTACGGCCGGCGCGATCTGTTCGATCCCGACTTCATCGAGTTCCTTCGGGGTTACCGGCTGCCGGACTATCACTGCGAGATGAAGGACGGCCAGTACGAGCTGACCTTCACCGGGTCCTGGGTGGACGTGACCCTGTGGGAGATCTTCGCCCTTACCATCATCAACGAACTGCGCAACCGCGGCCGCCGGTCGCGCGATCCTTCGGCCCGCACCGGCCTCAACCGGCTTAGCAAGTACGAGCTGGACAAGCTCTATACCCTTGCCAAGACGAAGCTGTGGGCCAAGCTCGACCGGCTGCGCGGCGTGGAGGGGCTGAGCATATCGGATTTCGGCACCCGCAGGCGCCACAGCCATCTATGGCAGGAATGGGCGATCCTGGCGGCGGCGGAAGAACTCGGCCCAGCCTTCCTCGGCACTTCCAACGCCTTCTTCGCCCACAAGCACGGCTTCGAGGCGATCGGCACGAACGCGCACGAGCTGCCAATGGTCCTCGCCACCTTGGCGAAGACCGACGCGGAGCTGAAGGAGTCGCAGTACACGGTCCTGGATCGGTGGCAGCAGACCTATGCGGGAGCGCTGCTGGTCATGCTTCCCGATACCTACGGCTCGACCCAGTTCCTGCGCGACGCTCCCGATTGGGCCAAGCGATGGACGGGCATCCGCATCGACAGCAAGGACCCTTTCGCCGCCGGCGAGGAAGCGATCGCGTGGTGGAAATCGCACGGCTGCGATCCCTGCGAAAAGCGCGTCCTTTTCTCGGACGGCCTCGATGTCGGGCAGATCCTCGCCCTGCACAAGCATTTTCACGGTAGGGTCCGCGACGGCTATGGCTGGGGGACTTTGCTGACCAACGATTTCCGGGACTGCCATCCCTCGGGCCGCGGCGAACTGGACCCGATCTCGCTGGTCTGCAAGGTGACGGCGGCCAACGGACGCCCGGCCGTGAAGCTGAGCGACAACTATCTCAAGGCATCCGGACCGCCGGAGGAGATCGAACGCTATCGCGCCGTCTTCGGCACCGCGGGGGTCGAGAACGCGCCGCTCGTCGTTTGACTGCCCACCGTTCTGTCTTCCGGTGCTTCAGCCCAGATCCAGCGCCGGCAGGTCGAACTGGGTGCGGGCGAGCTGGTAGTACATTCCCGTGTAGTTGTTTTCCTTCAGGAATTCCTTGTCGGTCAACTGCTGGTGCGTGCCCTGTTCCTGGACCTTGCCGTCGCGGATGAAGCAGATGCGGTCGCTGTCCATCACGGTGGTCAGGCGGTGGGCAATGGTGATCGAGGTGCGGTTGACCAGGACGCTTTTCAATTCCTGGGTGATGCGGGCCTCGGATTCGTTGTCGAGCGCGCTGGTTGCCTCGTCGAAGATCATGATCTTGGGACGGCGGTAGAGCGCACGGGCGATGCCGACGCGCTGGCGCTGGCCGCCCGACAGGCCCATGCCCTTTTCGCCGATGCGGGTCTGGTAGCCTAGCGGGGAATTGATGATGAAGTCTTCGGACCCCGCCATCTTGGCCGCTTCCAGCACCGCCTGCATGTCCGGCTCCGGGTCGCCCAGCGCTATGTTCTCCGCCACGGTGCCGCCGAAGATGAAGGTGTCCTGAAGCACCACGCCGATGTTCCGGCGGAGCGAGTTCAGGTCCATCGTCCTGATGTCCTTGCCGTCGATCGTCAGGTCGCCGGAGGTCGGCTTGTAGAAGCCCAGGACCATCTTGGCGATCGTGCTCTTGCCGCAGCCGGACGGGCCGACGAAGGCGACGTGCTCGCCGGGCGAGATCGTCAGGTCGAAGCCGTGCATCACCGACCGCTTCTGATCGTTGGTGTTGTAGCTGAAATTGACCTTGTCGAACTTGATCTCGCCTTCGAGCTGGCGGACCTGGGTCTGGATCTTGTCGGGGCTCGAGATCGTCGCATGCTCCGACTTGACGTTCAGCACGTCGCCGACGCGGTCGATGGCGATGCGGACCTCCTGAAGCTCGTTCCACAGATTGACCATCTGGGTCACCGGGCCGGTGACGAGGCCCATCAGCATGTTGAAGCCCATCAGCTCGCCGATGCTCATTTCGCTGTTCATCACCTGATTGGCGCCGATCCACAGCACGGCGATGCTGGACGCCAGGGTCGCCAGCTTGAACAGGCTGTTCGACATCAGGCTCAGCTTCTGCTGGCGGAAGCTGCGGTTGACGTTCTCGACGAAGGCGTTTTCCCAGCGGGCGCGGGCGAAATACTCGTTGCTGGTCGCCTTCAGCGCCTCGATCCCGTTCATGGATTCGATCAGGTAGGACTGGGACTGGGCGTTGGTGATGAAGATTTCCTGGGCGATGGCTTTGATCTTGGGCGTGAAATACACGACGATGCCGATATAGATCGGGATGAAGAACACCACGATCAGGCTGAGCGGCACCGAGTAGGCGAACATCATCAGGAAATACAGCACGATCATCAGCGTGTTCATCAGCACGGTGATGGTCGAGCCGGTCAGGATGGCGCGGATCTTCTGGTTCTCGCCGAAGCGGGCGAGGATTTCGCCCTTGTTCTTGGTCAGGAAGAAGTCCATCGGCAGGCTCAGCACATGCCGGTAGAATTCCGACATCAGCCGCATGTCCAGCCGCGACGTGGTGTGGGCCAGCAGCAGGCTCTGCACGACGGACATGGCGGTGGTCAGCACCGCGACCAGCACCATGCCGCCCAGCATCATGTTGAGCAGACCGACATCGTGGTGGACGACCACGTTGTCCACGATCGTCTGGACGAACAGCGGCGAGGCCAGACCCAACACGTTGATGACGACGGCGGCAAGCACCGCCTCGCCGTAGTATTTCTTGTACGGCAGGATGTAGTTGACGAAGTGGCGGATGGAGGACTTGGCGTCCTCCTCCTTCTCGAACTTGACCGTCGGCTCCAATGCTATCATCACGCCGCAGTCGGGCCGCTTGTCGACCACGCCGGCGACATCGGCCGAAGTCCACGACGTCAGGAACTCGTCGCGCTTGACCTTGCGGATGCCGCCTGCCGGGTCGGCGATCTCGACCTCCTTGTCGGAGACCTTGAGCAGGACGATCCAGTGGTAGCCCTGCCACCCGAGGATCGCGGGCAATCTCACGGTCTTCAGGCTGGCATAGGGGATCGAGTAGCCCTTGGCGCGGAAGCCCAGCGTCTCGGCGCCCCGGATGATCGCGTCGGGCGTCGTCTCGTCGGTGTTGAGGCCGGTGACCTCCTGCATCTGGCCTAGCGTGAACTTGCGGCCGTAGAACCCCATCACCATGGCAAGGCAGGCCGCCGCCGCGTCGGCCTGGGTGTTCTGGCGGACGACGGCGAGCTTGGTGGTCTCCTTGACCTTCGAGGTCGCGCGGAACTCATCCTCGCTCAGTCCCTCCGCCAGCTTGATGCGGAGATCGACGCCCTCCGCGCGCTTGCGCGACGCGATCTCGTCGGCTTCCAGCTGCTCGACGTCGCGGGCGCGCTGGATCAGCCGCTGCTGGAGTTCGGGGTTGAGGTTGAGGATGCGCTCGACCGTCTGCTGATAGATCACCAGCACGGTCGCGTCGGTCACGGCGCGGGCGGTATAGGTCTGGATGCCGCGCGGGGTCCGGCGGGGCAGGGCTCCCATCTCGCC
>NZ_JCACHA010001163.1:0-4973 GCF_059503625.1 Skermanella sp. | reverse complement strand
GCCCTCGTGCGTCCCGTCAAGGAAACCTCTCCCGAGCGCGCGGCGGAGCGGGTCTGCTTCCCCTTCGCCGCCATCGTCGGCCAGGAAGAGATGAAGCAGGCGATCCTGGTCGGCGCCGTCGATGCCACCATAGGCGGCGTCATGGTGTTCGGCGACCGGGGCACCGGCAAATCGACGGCGGTCCGGGCATTGGCGGCCCTGCTGCCGCCGATGCGCGCCGTGGCCGGCTGCCGCTACAACTGCGATCCCGCCCAGCACGCGGCCCTGTGCCCGGAATGCAGGGCGAAGCGCGCCGCCGGCGAGCTGAGGAGCGTTCGCGTACCGATCCCCGTCGTCGATCTGCCATTGGGAGCCACGGAGGACCGCGTCGTCGGCGCGCTCGACCTGGAACGCGCCTTGACCCGAGGCGAGAAGGCGTTCGAGCCCGGCCTGCTGGCCCGTGCCCATCGCGGCTTCCTCTACATCGACGAAGTCAACCTGCTGGAGGACCATCTGGTCGACCTGCTGCTCGATGTCGCCGCTTCCGGCGAGAACGTGGTCGAGCGCGAAGGCATGAGCATCCGTCATCCCGCCCGCTTCGTCCTGGTCGGCAGCGGCAACCCTGAAGAGGGCGAGTTGCGGCCCCAGCTGCTCGACCGCTTCGGCCTGTCCGTGGAGGTCAAGACCCCGACCGACCTTGCCGACCGGATCGAGGTCGTCCGCCGCCGCGACGGCTTCGAGCGCGATCCCGCCGGCTTCGCCGCCCGCTGGAAGCGCGAGGAATCCCGCCTGCGCCGCACCATCGAAGCTGGGCGCTCGCGTCTGCCGTCGATCCAGGTCCCCGACGCCGCGATAGAACGCGCGGCGCGCCTGTGCATGGCGCTGGGCGCCGATGGCTTGCGCGGAGAGCTGACGCTGATCCGGGCCGCCCGCGCGCTTGCGGCGTTCGAGGGCGCCGAAGCCGTGACCGACAGCCACCTCCGCCGGATGGCTCCCCCGGCCTTGCGCCACCGGCTGCGGCGCAACCCGCTGGACGACGCCGGTTCCTCCGCACGGATCGAACGCGCCGTGGCCGAGCTGTTCGGCGCCTGAGCCGGCACGATGACACCCCCTGACGCCGCCTGGAAAAACGCCGTCCTGGCCGCAGGCCTCTTCGCGGTCGATCCCGCCGGTCTCGGCGGCATCTCGCTGAGGGCGTCGGCCGGACCGGTCCGCGACCGCTGGCTGGCCCTGCTGCGCGGCGTTCTTCCGCCCGAAACTCCCCTGCGGCGGGTGCCCTGCCACGTGGAGGACAGCCGCCTGCTGGGCGGGCTGGACCTGCCCGCCACCCTCCAGGCCGGCCGCCCCGTCGTGGAACGCGGCATCCTGGCCGAGGCGGACGGCGGTGTCGTCCTGCTGGCGATGGCGGAGCGGCTGTCTCCCCACATGGCGGGACGGCTGGCCGGCGTCCTCGACCACGGCACCGTCCGGCTGGAGCGCGACGGCTTCGCCCGCACCCTGCCGGCCAACGTCGGCATGGTGGCCCTGGACGAGGGCGCCGATGAGGACGAAGGCACGCCCGAAGCGCTGCTCGACCGCTTCGCCTTCCACGTCGATCTCGGCGGCATTGCCGCCGGTGTGACGGCGCGGTCGGAAATTCCCGCAGACGACATCGCGGCGGCGCGCGACCTGCTGCCCTGGGTCGCTGCATCCGACGACGTGCTGGACGCACTGTGCGGCACGGCTCAAGCGCTGGGGATCGCCTCGATCCGCGCTCCGCTGCTGGCCCTGCGGGTAGCCCATGCCGCAGCATCACTGGCGGGGCGAACCGAGGTCATCGAAGACGACGCAACGCTTGCCGCGCGTCTCGTCTTCAGCTCACGGGCAACGGCGATGCCGGCTCCCGAACCGCCTCAGCCCGAACCCGAACCAGAGCCCGAACCTCCGGCAGAGGAAAATTCCGCCCGTAGCGAAAACCGCCCGCTCGACGACGTCATTCTCGAAGCCGTCCGCGCCGCCATCCCCGACCACCTGCTGGAGCGGCTTCAGGCCGAAGCGGCGTCCCGTACAAAACCCGCGTCCGGGCGCGGCGGAGCCGAGCAGACCGCCAAAATCCATGGCCGTCCCGCCGGAGTCCGCCGAGCCAATCCCGGTCCCGGCTTGCGCCTCAACCTGATCGAGACCTTGCGCGCGGCGGCCCCCTGGCAGAAACTCCGCCGACGGGGCGACGATACCGACCCTTCCCGCATTCGGGTCATGCGCGACGATTTCCGCATCACCCGCTTGAAACAGCGCGTCCGGACGACAACGATCTTTGTCGTGGACGCATCCGGCTCCGCCGCCTCCGAGCGGCTGGCCGAAGCGAAGGGAGCCGTCGAACTGCTGCTGGCCGACTGCTACGTGCGCCGGGACGAGGTCGCCTTGCTTGCCTTCCGGGGCAAGGATGCCGAACTGCTGCTGCCGCCGACCCGCTCGCTGGTCCGCGCCAAGCGCAGCCTCGCCGGCTTGCCGGGCGGGGGAGGCACGCCGCTTGCCGCCGGGATCGACGCGGCGGCCGCCCTCGCCGACGCGGTCCGCCGCCGGGGCGGCACGCCGGCGCTGGTCATCCTGACCGACGGACGCGCTAACATCGCGCGCGGCGGCACCGCCGGCCGGGTCGCCGCCGAAGCCGATGCCATCAGCGCCGCGCGCGGCGTTCGCAGCTCCGGCCTGAAGGCGCTGGTGATCGACACCTCCGCCCGTCCCGAGCCGGCGGCCCGCCGTCTCGCCGACGCAATGGCAGCCCCTTATCTGCCGCTGCCGAGGGCGGATGCCGGCGCCATCTCCCGATCCATCCGGGCGGCGCAGGCCCCCTCGCTCCATCCATGAGGCGACCGCGCTGGGAGGTCGAGGGCCGTGCCTGGCCCAACCGCGAGGCCAGCAGCTTCGTCCAGGCCGCAGGGCTGCGCTGGCATGTCCAGCGGATGGGGCAGGGGCCGGAAATCCTGCTGATCCACGGCACGGGAGCGGCCACCCATTCCTGGCGCGGTCTCGCCCCGCTGCTCGCCCGGCACTTCACGATCCTGGCCCCCGACCTGCCGGGTCACGGCTTCACCGATCCACTGCCGGGGCATCGCCTGTCCCTGCCCGGAATGGCGCAGGCGCTGGGCGGATTGCTCGCCAAGCTCGAATTCTCTCCCACGGTGGCGGTCGGCCATTCCGCCGGCGCCGCGATCCTCGCCCGCATGTGCATCGACCGCCTGATCGAACCGCAGACGCTGGTATCGCTGAACGGCGCCTTCCTGCCGTTCCGGGGAGTCCCCGGCCATCTCTTCATGCCGCTGGCGAAGCTTCTGGTCATCAACCCGCTGGCGCCGCGCGTCTTCTCCTGGACCGCCGACTCCCGCGCGGTCGAACGGCTGATCCGGAACACCGGCTCGGCTCCGGACAAGGCGGCGATCGACCTCTACGGCCGGCTGATCCGCTGCCCCGGCCATGTCTCCGCCGCTCTCGGCATGATGGCGAACTGGGACCTCCACCCGCTGGTCCGCGACCTCCGCCGCCTGGAGCCCCGGCTCGTGCTGGTGGCGGGAGCGAAGGACAGCGCGGTCCCGCCGGAACAGGCCGCCCGCGTCCGGGACCTCGCATCCGCCGCGACCGTCGAAGTCCTCCCCGGCCTCGGCCATCTGGCTCACGAGGAGCGCCCGGACCTGATATCCCGCCTCGTCGAGCAACTGGCCCTTGCCGATGCACCCTAAAGGCTGTCATCCATGTTGACCGGACATGAAACAAGCGATGGGCACCGGAATGCGGCACGACAGCGGATATCATACATGAGCCGGTCACCAACCCTGCCACGGGCGCTCGACGCCGATCTTCACGAAACGACGGGCCGCGCCGGTCGGCTGGCCTACTATGTCGGCGGCGACGGTCCGCCGCTGCTGCTGATCCACAGCATCAACGCGGCGGCTTCCGCCTATGAAGTGAAGCCGGTCTACGACCGTATGCGGACCTTCCGCCGCGTCTACTCGGTCGAACTGCCGGGCTACGGCCATTCCGACCGCTCCGACCGGCGCTACGACATCCGCCTGTTCACCGACGCCGTCCACGACATGCTGGACCTGATCGAGCGCGAGACCGGCGGCCAGCCCGTCGATGCGCTGGCGCTCTCGCTGTCGTCGGAGTTCCTGGCCCGGGCCGCCGTGGAAAAGCCGGAGCGTCTGCGGACGCTGGCCTTCGTGACCCCGACCGGCTTCAGCAAAGGCTCGACCCGCGCCCATGGCGGCCTGCGGACCAAGGCATCTCGCGAAGTTCCCGGCGTCTACAAGGTCGTCAGCTTCCCGCTCTGGGCACAGGGGCTCTACAGCCTGCTGACCAGCAAGCGAAGCATCCGCTATTTCCTGGAACGCACCTGGGGCTCCAAGCAGATCGACGACCAGATGGTCGAGTACGACTACATCACGACCCACCAGCCCGGCGCCAAGCACGCCCCCTTCGCCTTCCTCTCCGGCCGCCTGTTCAGCAGCGACATCCGCGACCTCTACGAACGCCTGACCCAGCCCGTGTGGATGCCCCACGGCACGCGCGGCGACTTCAAGGACTTCAGCGGCGTCGATCTGGTCACCAAGCGGCCGAACTGGACGGTGCAGTCCTTCGACGCCGGAGCGCTGGTCCATTTCGAATGGCCGGACGAGTTCGCGGCCAGCTACCGGCGTTTCCTCGATGGTCATTGACAGATGCTGCGCCGGTCGTCACTTATATGGGTAGCTGGGGACTTGAGGTGAGAACAGCCTCCTCACACACGGCCATGCCGCTGAGCGCTCGTTGAGCGGCAGGCAGTAGAGTAGCCTCCCACAAAGAGGTGAAGAGATCCGGGGGTGGGCAGCCCGGCAGGTACCCTGCTGCAAGACATGCAAAAGGCCCCGGCTAGCGCGGGGCCTTTTGTTTTACGATCAACAGCGTCCCGGCTTCTCGGCGGTTGTCGATCTTCTTTTGCGATACTGGATACATTGAGAATATGCGGTAGCGTCCAAGCT
>NZ_JCACHA010001162.1:0-4977 GCF_059503625.1 Skermanella sp. | reverse complement strand
GAACTACCTTGCCAACTCAGGCTACGCGTTCGACTAAACCTGAAATGCTCTAGGAGCATGCGGTAGGTACCGTGCCGCTCGGTGGGAAAGGCTTCATGCAACGGGCCGCCCTGCCAGACGATGTCGACTTCCTCAATCTTAGCCGTATCAACGCCTGGGTGGCCGTCGTACTTCCGTAGCAGGTCTGCGCGCGAAGCGTGATCCACTACCGTAGTGTTCCAGCCCGCGACCTTGGGTGCGATCGGACCATGCAGCGGCCCGATCTCGATTACCGGATCGTTGTGCTGCAGTCCGGCAAGTAGCCTTTCGTTCCGGCCACTCATGCCGCTGGCCGACGCCCGACGTACTCAAAGCCAGCGGAGATCGCCTCCTGGCTCGCCTGACTTAGCGCCTCAAAACCCTTCCAAACTGGATCGCCTCGGGCCGCAGGATCGCGCCATGCGGTGACTAGGCGCCCAATCGGCGCCGCCTGGAACGCCTCGGCCGCGCCTCCGGACGCATCACGCCGCAGGGCCGCTTCGCATTCTGAAGCCAGCCAAGAAATTGCATAGACCGGGTTAAAGTTCTCCGAGACATGAACAGCTTCGGTTTCGAAGCCGCTGAACCAACGCAGCAGGCCATGCTTGGTACAATTGTAAAAATGCCAGGGCGCCTCGTGCTCCGGTTGCAAAAATGCAGTCTGGATTAGTACCCATCCTCCCGGCTTCAGCACACGACGGATTTCGGAGGCGGCTCGCTCCGGGCTAGCGTAATGCTCGAAGGCATTCAATGCTACGACACCCGCAAAGCTTTCGTCGGCGAAAGGTAGGTGATGGGAATCCGCGACCAAATCCGTGTGACGAAAGATTGCGGCCTCGGCCTCCACCACGTTTTCTAATCGCTCAGCCGTGCCGCCAGCTGAAAGGTTCAGCACCAGCCCGTTAGTTGCCCGAATCCGGACGGTAATATGAGCCGGCAGTGGGTTACTTAGATGATGCTCAGGATGGATGCGCGGCGCCCCAAGGGCTGGGAACAGGACCGGTCGTCCTGCGACCAATGGCCAGCGCCTACTGCCGTCGGCAGTGCGCAGAGCGTCCTCGCCGTCGCGCATCAGGGGTTGGCCGGTTTCGGGGCAGCGAAGTATTGACAGTAGCGCGGCAAGCCGCCCCTCGTCTAAGACGGCAGGCGCGTCTACTTGCCCGCATCGCTCCTCGAACGGGACAGTGAGGGCCAACCAAGGATGGCGCGTCTCCATGTCGGTCACTAGACGCCGCTTGTTGTCGAGGACTTCCGTCGTGGTGCGCAGCATGGAACTAGCATGCACACGGTACTCTGCCGCTGGCTCACCTCCCACCGCCACACCGACTAGGCCGCGTTCGGCGATTCGGCACCAAAACTCAAAATCCTCCCAGCCAAATTGCACGTGCTGATAGCCGCCAACTAGAGCCCAAGCGGACGTCGCTACCAGCGCCATCGCATCAACGTAGTTACCGCCGACGAAGCGCAACGGGTCGAAAGGCCATGTGCCTAAAACGTCTCGCGCCGCACCGAACTGGCGAATGACCGGGTAGGCATAGGCCGCACGGCTGGCGCTGGCGGCGGCGAGGCAGCGCTCAAGGCAATCTGGTAGCAGGCGATTGTCGGCATCAAGCGGTAGGACATAGGGTGTTTCGGCCTGATCGAAGCCAAGGTTGCGAGTAGGACCGAGGCCCGCGTTCCGAAGGTTCTGCAGCACCAGTACGCGATTAAAACGAGCAGCGTGCCGCCCTGCCCAGCGTTCTGCGACGGTAAGGCTATCGTCGGTAGATGCATCGTCAATGACAATGAGATCTAGTGCAGTCAGGCTCTGGCGTGCAACGGAGTCGAGCGCTTCTTCAATATAGTGGGCGTAGTTGTACAGAGGAATCACCACTGTAACGTCTGCGTCGCCCAGCCGATCACTGGCGAAAACCTTACGGTGGGCAGGAATATTCGGCAGAAGCTCCGGCCGCTGCGGCGCGTTCAAACCGAGTGCGAATGCATGCGCTGCCTGCCGCCCACCACGAACATGATCTATAGCGAGCGCCATCAACTCCGCCCGCCGTTCCGGCCCGAATGTCCAGAGAACGTCGTGCCGCGCCGCGTGCGCCATGCGCGCACGCTCCGTAGGATCGTCTAGCAGCCGCTCCAGCGCCACCCGCCACTCCTCGGGCGTAGTGGCGAGAAAACCGGTTTCACCATTGCGGATTGCCCGCGCAAAGGGGCCTGTAGGAGAGGCAATGGTGACCACGTCGACCAATGCCGCTTCAAAAAACTTCAACTCGCTTTTCGCTTCACAAAAAGCATTGCCGATTTCGAGCGGGGCAAGATTAATATCGAACCGGGCCAACTCCTCTGGCAGGCGGTCGAGCGGCACGCGCTCACGCCATTCTATCTTTGCCTGCAGGCCATCGAGTTCGGGGAACTCGTTAACATCAACCAGGGACGTGTTGTGAGCTGCCTCTCGGAACAGCACGAGCCGCGCCTCCGGCCGCTGGCGCAGTACCCCGGCAACTGAAGCGACGCAGAGCGCGAAGTCACGTTGATGCGTGCGGGAGCCGCCGGCATAGCCGATGCGGAGCAGACCGTCCGGTGGCGCTGCGGCCCGTCGTCGGGCAGCGCGCCGAGAGGCAGCCAGGGTTGCATCATCGAAGCCATTGGGTAGTACAAGCGTCGGCAGCCAGGCGCGGCGGGCGTAGTGCGCGAGCTCCTCTGTCGTAACCGTGCAAAGGTGCGCGTGCTGCATCGTCCGGCGGACCCGCGCGTAATGATCTCGCACCATCTTTTCGGTAAGGGACTGGCTGCGGATGCCGTCGATCAACTCGACCTTCGCCAAGTCCGGATCAATCATTAGGTCGTCGACGTCAAAGATCACTCGGGCGCCGACCTGATGCGCCATACTGATGACCCGTTCCACAGTTTCATCCCAGGCGGCCCGCCAGAGCACCACTGCTTGCGCCGCGGCGACCTCGTCAAGTCGGTTAGTAACTTCCTCAAGCCGCATGATGGTGGTCTCCGCGCCCGCAGCCTCGGCCGCTGCGGCGTAGCGCACCACGCGATACTGGTGCCCAGGTGTGTGCGCTTCGCCACTGACATAGACGACGCGGAAGCGGGCCGGCCACTTGGCTGGTAGTTCAGTAAAGTTGTTCGCAGATCTGGCCGGAATTGGCGCTGCATTACCCGGCAGTTGAGCATTGGGACGCCCAAGCCGGTGACGCAACGCCGATAGATAGTTCTGGTCGCCCCGCAACAGTCCGATTGCGATGCGCAGCGGTCGCGTGATTCGCCATGAAGAGGAGGCAAGTAGTGCGTCACGCTGCTCCCGAACGTTGGTAGCTGCAGCCAACTGCTGCGTGACCTTGGTCAGCAACCGCGCCTGCTCTGCCTGAGCGGCGGCCTGGCGATCTTCTGCCGCGCGCGTTGCCGCCTCATGCGCGACCTTGAGCTGCGACACTTCTGTCTCATGCGCGACCTTGATCTGGATCACTTCTGTCTCATGCGCGACCTTGATCTGCGACACTTCTGTCTCATGCGCGACCTTGAGCTGCGATACTTCTGTCTCATGCGCGACCTTGATCTGCGACACTTCTGTCTCATGCGCGACCGTAAGCTGTATCATTTCCGCCCGCAGCCGCGCCTGCTCGGCCTGAGTGGCGGCTTCAATGTCTTTTACCGTATGCATCGCCGCTGCTGCCTGAGCCTCGGCCTCGTCAGCTAAAAAGCGGGTGCGAACTGTTGCACCGCGCGCAGCGAACAGCCCCCGGACGGTCGCCTCAGCCTCGCAGTCCGCAGTAGCAGCAAAAAGCGCCTGGAGCGGCTTCGGTATAATCTTACCTAAACCGAGGACGCCGAGGCCGTAGCCATGTACGAATTCGAAATGCGGATGATGGCTTTTCAGCTCCTGCCATAGGCGCCAGACACCAAAATTTTGTTGACGTACATTAGTATCGTGGAACAAGACCACGCCCCGTTCGGAGAGCGTGTCGCGCCAGCGGGCAAAATCAGCAGACACCGCATCGTAGGTATGCATACCGTCGATATGCAGCAGGTCCACTTCCTCCGTTCCGAAGTGCTCCCGCGCTTCGTCGAACGTCATGCGCAGCAGAGAGGAAAAGGCATTCCAGCGACGTCCGTTCAGCGCATTGATCGCGTTGAACACTTCTTGCCCATAGTAGCCTGCATGCACATCACCCTTCCAAGTGTCCACGGCATGACACCGCGTGGACAAGGCCAAGCGTTCCGCAGCTTGACAAAAAGCGGCATAGGAGACGCCATGGTGAGTCCCGAGCTCGACCAAGCATCGCGGTCGTAGCGCTCGCATAAGCCAGAAAGCGAAGGGCACGTGTTCAAGCCAAGCACTGGATGCCAAATGCTCTGGCGCCCAGTCGACCTCGGGCCCGACGTCAAGCTCAGCCATCCAGTGAGCAAGGCCGCCATAGCTCTTGCGCTGAGCTCCAAAAGCGTCGGTATCCATATTACTTCTTTCCAACTACAGTTATAGAGTAGTTTTCATTTCCATATTGCTACGAACCAAATCCACCATCATTAAGTGGTAGATAATTAAAAATTTATAGCAGCATCTTGATGCTGAAGTGTATTGGCGAAATCCCCACGGTCCGCAGCGCCTCCCAACTACTTGACATATTGGCCGAGCCTAGGAGGACGCCCGTCCTTCTCTTTGCGCGACGCCGGTGCCGCCGGTCGACTAGGGCCGACATGGCCGAACTCTCAACTAGCAATTGCTCAAGCCCTAATCATCAAAACCGAGTAAAATCACTAGCACAGGCAAGCGACGGGGTCGACGCCCGGCAGGCAGCCGAAACATCTGGATGTAAGCTGCCGTATTGTTCGCCCACGTTGACAAATTGGCATATGAACGAGGTAACACCATAAGGGTTAAAGTCTGATCTGTCGCACGTATTCATATCTCAGTGTCCATCCGGGAACAGCTTGAGGCATCTGAATCGGTTGTGACTGGCG
>NZ_JCACHA010001161.1:0-5004 GCF_059503625.1 Skermanella sp. | reverse complement strand
ATCTATAAGTAGATTTATCTTTCTGTAAACCTACCTCTGCTGATAAACAGCCTTGCACTAAGGTCTGGTGACCCGCCTCCGGACAGTTCCCGGTCGCGGCGATTGCCTGCCGCCGGTCTGACGTCCGCGTGTCACCCGAGGGAAGCGAATGACCCGTTTTGGAACAAGACGCGCCATGGGACGGCTCACCGTGGCAGCCTTGGCCGGCGCCACATCCTTTACATTGTGCCAGCGGGCTACCGCTACGTCACTGCCTCAGCCTTCGGAGCGGCCGATCCTGACGATCAGCGGCAAGGTTGCGGTGTTCAATAAGGGCGACACGGCACAGTTCGACCGCCCAATGCTTGAAGCGTTGGGCCTGTCAGGCTTCGAGACGATGACGCCCTGGTACCCCAGCCCAGTTCGGTTCGATGGTGTCCTCATGGGCCGGCTGCTCGAGAGAGTTGGCGCTTCGGGCGACCGAGTTGTTGCCTACGCCCTCAACGATTACAGCACTGAGTTGCCGATCAGCGACTTTGCGACCTACGGCGTGCTTCTCGCCCTCAAGCGTAACAACGAGTACATCTCGGTGCGCGATAAGGGACCGCTGTTCATTGTGTATCCCTTTGATAGCAAAGCCGAGCTAAGGCACCAGCGGTTCTACGCGCGCTCTGCCTGGCAACTCGCGCGTTTGGTCGTGCATTAGCCGCGCCTGCTACGCCGAAGGCACGTTCTCCAAATGTGGTCCATTGTGGGTGTGTATAGCCGTCGGCTCGGTCACGTCGCTTGGTTGCTCCTCGCCACCGCTGGCATCGTGCTGGTGCTGGCAGCCGCTTACACCTCCCGCCTCATCGTAGAGCGCCAGGACGCGCTCCAGCAGGTCTCGCGCTACAACAACACGTGGCTCGCTAGCCAAGCCGTTACCGAGCTCGCGCGCTTGAAGGAAAGAATTGCCAGTCATGCGCTGACCGACGGCGTCGTCGATCGGGAGGAAGTGCAACTCAGGCTCGACATCCTGGCGAACCGGGTCGGCCTGCTGCAACTCAGTCGTGTGGCGGAGCTGGCCGCCAGCCGCCCCGAGCTGGGCGACGTCATCGGCGAGCTCGCCACGGCGGTGCAAGCCGCGGGACCGCAGGTTGCGGTCCTGGCCCAAACGGGCCACCGGGAACTGCTCGACCTCCTAGCGCCGCTCGAGCCGAAGCTGGCGAGGCTTGCCGCAGTGGCAAACGTCGAAGGCGGCGACCGCGTCGCGGAGGATCAGCGGCAGCTCAGCCGGCTGCACTGGATTTTTTCGGGTGTCCTCATTGCACTCGCGGCCTGCGGTTTGGTCCTGCTCGCGCTACTGCTGCTGCATAACAGGCTACTCCGCCGCACCCACGGCGAGCTGCACACGCAAAACGAGCGCTTCGACGCAGCTTTGAACAACATGTCTCAGGCCCTTTGCATGGTGGACACGGAGCAGCGCCTGATCGTTTGCAACCAACGCTACACGGAACTCTTCGCCCTGCCACTAGACGCGGCCGCGCCGCGCACGCCCATTGGCGACATCCTGCACAAGATCGCATCCGGTAGCCACAGCATGGGGGAGCTGGCGAGCGCCATCCATTTGAAGCAGGAGATGCTGATACGCGACGAGAGTGCCGGTACCTTCGTCACCGAGCAGAGCGCGGAGCGATCGATTTCCGTATCCCATCGGCCCATGCCTGGGGGTGGTTGGATTGCCACTTACGAGGACATCACTGAGCGCCGCCTCGCTGATGCGCGAATCGCTTATATGGCGCACCATGACGCGTTGAGCGGTCTACCAAACCGCGTTCTGTTCCGGGAGAGGTTGGAGTACGAAGTGGGTCGCCTCGAACGCAAAGGCGGTTGGCTTGCGGTCCTGTGCCTCGACCTCGACCACTTCAAGAACGTCAATGACACGCTGGGCCACCCCGCGGGGGACCTGCTGTTACAGGTGGTGGCACAGCGGCTGCGTGGTTGCGTGCGCGAGGGCGATACGGTGGCGCGCCTAAGCGGCGATGAGTTCGCTATCCTGCAGCCCTCGCCGGAGCAACCGCAGGACGCCCGGACCCTTGCCGAGAGGCTTGTGAAGGTGCTCGGCATGCCCTACGACATCGATGGCCACCGCGTGGTGATCAGCGTGAGTGCCGGCATCGCGCTCGCACCGCTCGACGGCTACGATGCCGATGATCTGCTCAAGAAGGCAGACGTGGCACTCTACCGCGCCAAGTTCAGTGGGCGCTCGTGCTCTCGTTTCTTCGAGCCGGAAATGCGGACGCAACTCCAGGCGCGCCTGACTATGGAGGCGGACTTGAGAGAAGCGTTGGAAGGGCGACAGTTGGAGCTGTTCTACCAACCGCTCTTTAATCTCGAGGAAAACCGAATTCGCGGTTTCGAGGCGCTGCTGCGTTGGCACCATCCAAAGCGGGGATTGGTATCTCCAGACCAGTTCATTCCCGTCGCCGAGGACACTGGCCTTATCGTTCCGATCGGGGAGTGGGTCCTGCAACAGGCATGCAAAGATGCCAGTGGTTGGCCGACCGATATTCGGGTGGCGGTCAACCTGTCGCCGCTGCAGTTCATGAGCCCTCGGCTTGCCGGAGCGGTGGCCGACGCGATGGCGCAGGCGGGATTAGCAGCAAGTCGTTTGGAACTGGAGGTAACGGAGTCGGTTCTACTGCAGGATAGCGAGGTGGTTCTTGGCTTGCTGAATGAGCTGCACGGCATGGGTCTGCGCATAGCGCTGGATGATTTTGGGACGGGGTACTCCTCACTGAGCTACCTCCGGCGTTTCCCCTTCAGCAAGATCAAGATCGACAGGTCATTCCTGATGGAGCTCACGGACGGCCCAGACAGTGCGGCGTTCGTCGATGCGATCGTAAACATCGCCTCCAGCCTGGGCATGACGTCGACCGCAGAAGGTGTCGAGACCGCGGAGCAGCTAGCGCAGATCCGGCGTGCCGGTTGTACCGATGCGCAGGGCTACTATTTTGGCCGACCGCGGCCCAACACCCATGTCTTGGCTTTGTTGCAGGCGCCCGTATTGATTGCGGTATAAGAGCGACATTGTCGAGGTACCTGCGAGCCTCCGGTTGTGCATCGGCCCACCCATTCGACGCCGATCGGCTCCGCTAGGAAGGGTCCCATTTGCACCAGGATTCACACACTCGCCGCCTCACAAGCCTGGTACAGCAGTTGCGCGGTGCCCCGGTACTGCGTGCCGCCGCACGGCGCCATGCCGATCTTCTCGGCAACACGGATCGAGGCGGCGTTGTCCGGGTGGATCAGGGCCACGACGACCCGGAGCCCGAGCGGGCCAAGGGCCCGGGCCAGCACTGCGCCGGCCGCCTCGGTCGCAATGCCCCGCCCCCACGCCGTGCGGCACAGCCGCCAGCCGATCTGCGTTAGGCCGGTCCCCTCCCACGGGCTGAGGCCGCAAAGGCCGAGCAGGCCCGGCATGCCCCGCCACTCCACGGCCCAGGACGCGTGCGGCTCGGGCCGCCCCAGCGCGATATTGCGCGCCACCTCGGCCCGGTGCGCCTCCGGGGCGGGCGGTCCGCCGATGAAGGCGCGGACGGCCGGGTCGGCGTCCAGGGCCATGATGGCGTCCAGGTCCGCCGGCGTGCGGGCGCGGAGGCGGAGCCGGGCCGTCTCGAAATCCACGTCGCCTTATACCTGTAGTGCGGCTGGTTGTTGAGACAGCTGGCTGCGCTGTTCAGGCGGCCAAGGGTAGGTTGGCTGTTGGGCATTGAGCAAGGCGTCGTTGCTCGGTGCGGATCTGGTTCGGGGTGCGGTAGCCATGCCGGGCGACGAGCCAGGTGGAGTTGTAGTGGGCGATGAAGTCCTGCGGTTCTGTTGCATTCTTGTGGTGCCGTCCTGAATAGGTACAAGCAAGGGCATGGCGAGACGGCGGAGAGTGGCCTCGGTAAGGGCAGGTCAATCCTTGAAGGGGCGGCAGGTCACCGCCGAGGTGATCCTCTGGGCGGTCCGCTGGTACCTCATGTTTCCGGTGAGCTACCGCGACCTCGAACTGATGCTGGCCGACCGCGGCGTGGAGATCGCACATACCACTGTCTTCCGCTGGGTGCAGACCTATGCGCCGGAGATTGAGAAGCGGATCCGGCCGCACCTGCGCCTGAGCAACGGCTCATGGCGAGTGGACGAGACCTACGTGCGGGTGAAGGGCCGCTGGATGTACCTGTATCGCGCCGTGGACAGCCGTGGGCAGACCATCAATTTCCTGCTCTCGGCCAAGCGCGATGCTAACGCGGCGAAGCGCTTCTTCCGCAAGGCGCTGGAGCAGCTGCACACGGCGAACCCGCGCACCATCACGGTGGACAAAAACCCGGCCTATCCCTGCGCCATCACAGAGATGAAGGAAGACCGCGAGCTGTGGCGACGCTCGCAGCTGCGGCAATGCAAGTTTCTCAATAACACTGGAACAAGACCACCGGCGCGTGAAGCGCCTGGTCAGACCCGGGCTTGGCTTCGGCGGTTTCCGCATGGCGCGACGTACATTGGCAGGCTACGAGGCGATGGCTATGATGAGGAAGGGGCAGGTGCAGAAGGTTGGCGGACGAGACATGCGGACCCAAGCCACCTTTGTCGCCGAGTTGGTCCAGGGCACCGCCTGATCTTGGGCCTGTCGCGGCCGTCTGCGACTTGCCGCAAACTTTGCAACACAACCCGCCAACCTGACCGGCGTCCACCCGCACACGCTGCGCCATTCCTGCGGCTTCGCTCGCCGACAAGGGGCACGACCTGCGGCTCATCCAGGACTACCTCGGCCACCGCGACCCCCGGCACACCGTCCACTCCACCCGCACCGCGCGCCCCGCTTCGAAGGTCTTTGGCGGTAGGGCGCAGGCAGCCAAGAGCTAGGCGCCTCATTCGTCGAACTGTTCGACGGGCGGGGCAGGCTGCCAGTGTCCGCCCGTGTTGCCCTTAGCCTATGATTTCGACCTCAAAGATACCGCAAGCGTGATGGGGTGCGGGTGCCACAAGATGGCACCCCTGGCGCGT
>NZ_JCACHA010001160.1:0-5017 GCF_059503625.1 Skermanella sp. | reverse complement strand
TCGGCCTGAAGAACCAGCGGGGTGCCAAATGAGGAAGTCGCCGGCCAAGGTCAGCCCGGTTCGCAAGGTCCGCTGCGCCGTCTACACCCGCAAGTCGACTGAGGAAGGGCTCGACCAGGAGTTCAACAGCTTGGATGCCCAGCGCGAGTCCTGCGAGGCCTATGTCGCCAGCCAGAAGGCCGAAGGCTGGATCCTGGTGCCTGATCACTATGATGACGGCGGTTTCTCCGGCGGCACCCTGGAGCGACCGGCACTCCAGCGCCTGCTGCGCGACATCGAGGGCGGCCGGGTCGACGTTGTGGTCGTCTACAAGATCGACCGGCTGAGCCGGGCGCTGATGGACTTCGCCAAGCTGGTCGAGGTGTTCGACCGCCACGGCGTCACCTTCGTCAGCGTCACCCAGGCGTTCAATACAACGACCTCAATGGGCCGGCTGACGCTGAACATCCTGCTCAGCTTCGCCCAGTTCGAGCGCGAGGTGATCGGCGAGCGCATCCGCGACAAGTTCGCCGCCTCCCGGGCGCGCGGCATGTGGATGGGCGGCCACCCGCCGCTGGGCTACGATATCCGGGACCGCAAGCTGGTGGTCAATGATGCCGAGGCCGCGACAGTGCGCATGATCTTCGAGCGTTTCCTGATAGTCGGCTCGGCCACGGTGCTGGCGCGCGACCTGCGGGCTGAGGGGGTGACCACCAAGCGCGGCAAGCCGATCGACAAGGGCGACCTGTACAAGTTGCTGAACAACCGCGTCTACCTGGGCGAGGCGGTCCACAAGGGAACGGCGTACCCCGGCGAGCACAAGGCGATCATTGACCGGATGCTGTAGGACCGGGTGCGCACCATTCTGGCGACCAAGGCGCCGACCCGCGCCGGCCGGACCCGGTGCCAGACGCCGGCCCTGCTGCGCGGGCTGATCTTCGGCCCGACCGGCTGCGCCATGACGCCGACCCACACCCGGCGCCGGGGCAAGCTGTACCGCTACTACGTCTCCATGGACGTCATCAAGCAGGGCACCGACGCCTGCCCGGTGCGCCGCGTGCCGGCCGGCGAGATCGAGGCGGCGGTGATCGATCAGGTGCGGGCGCTGATCCGCACGCCGGAGATCGTGGTGCGCACCTGGCGCGCGGCGAAGGCGGAGGATGCCATGATCAGCGAGAACGATGTCTTGGAAGCTCTCCAGCGCCTGGACCCGGTGTGGGAAGAACTGTTCCCGGCCGAGCAGGCGCGCATTCTCCAGCTGCTGGTCGAGCGGGTGGATGTCGGGTTGGACGGCGTCAACATCCGGCTGCGGACCGACGGCCTGACCAGTCTTATCGCCGATCTGCGCGGCCGGGATCTGGAACGGATGGCCGCGGCATGAATGACGACGCCAGCCTCGACCGGGACAGCCAGACCGTCACCGTCCGGGTTCCACTGAAGATCCGCCGCCATGGTGGCCGGAAGATGATCATCGCGCCGGAAGGAGCCGCCCCCTGGGCGCCGCCGCGGGCGCGGATCGACAACACCATGGTCAAGGCGGTCGCCCGGGCCTTCCGGTGGCGCCGCCTGCTGGAGGAGGGCCACTACGGCTCGGTCGTCGAACTCGCTGACGCCGAGAAGATCAACAAGTCCTACGTCAGCCGGGTGCTCCGCCTTTCGCTCCTGGCTCCCCCGATCATTGAGGCCATCCTGAACGGTCGGCAGCCGCCCACGCTGGGGTTGCCGGTACTGCTTGAGCCGCTGCCGGTGGAGTGGGAGCTTCAGCACAAGCGCCTGATGGAATCCCAACAAGCCGACATCGCGTTGTGATCCAGCCCCAGTCTGACAAAGGTGGCTGCGCCGCTCCGCACGCCTGGCAAGTCCAACTCCCCGCGATGTGTAATTGATGGAACCGGTGCCACGTGCGCTTTGCAGTTCTGCTGACACGGCAAAACGCCATCGCTTGAGCAATTCGAAGAAGTGTGACGCTAAGTGTGACAGGATGAAATGAGACAGCGAAATCTGGGATATACACGTCAGGACCGGGACTTCTACCCGATACCGGCTTGGGTGCCGGAAGCTCTGCTGCGGCGGGTGCGACTGCCTCTGGGAATTTGGGAACCGTGCTGCGGGGATGGCGCAATGGCTCGGGTACTGGAGGACCATGGCCATCATGTTGTCGGGACCGATCTGGTGGATCGGGGTTACGGCGAGGCAGGCCGGGACTTTCTCGCGGAAACCCAGTTGCCTGAGGGCGTTACGGCTATCGTCACAAATCCGCCCTATGGCCGGCGGCTGTTCGAATTCGTTGATCACGCTCTGGAACTGACGCGCCCTGTGGGCGGTATGGTGGCGATGTTGGTCAACGCCCAGTGGCCGTATGGGGCGGCCAACAGCGAGCGGCTACTTCACCCGGCGTTCGAGGCGTCGGTGGTACTGAGAAACCGGATAGTCTGGTTCCTGGGCGAGGATGGCCGACCCGCCAAATCCCACAGGAGAATCATTGCTGGTTGGTTTGGAAGTGGTCCCGCACCCCCGGCCCCGCCCAGTTGATGGTCGCCGGCAAAGACCCGGAAACTGAACTGGAGGCGCGTTGCTGTATCGTATGCCGGACGCCGCTTCCGATGAAGGTCCGAGCCGATGCCCAGCTTTGCTCAGCAACATGCCGACAGCGCGCCAAGCGCTATGGCATCACCAAACGTCGTAATTCGATGACCCAGCGCTCAGATGCGGCTGGAGCGGCAAAGCTGGTTCAGGAGGAAGACTTTGGGAGAGGCTGCGGTCAGGCGACTTCGAAGAGTTGATTCTGACGGTACGACGGCGGGCCACGTTCCAGTTAACACCACACGATACTGACGGCGTACAGCCCGCCGCCGCAGTTTTCTTCAGGTCGCCTCCGTTAAACTGCTCGCTTGCGGCACGGCTACGCTAATCTTTGGGATCTTTATGGTGATGCCATCAATCGCAACGGTAAATGCCGAGCTCCCGATCGCTACCGAAATGTTGCCGCCGTAGTGCAGCTGACGATGGTGGTTTGCGCAGAGCGTCATGATGTTGGACGCCGAAAGCGATCCTATCTCCTGGTGCGACACTGGCATCACGTGATGTGCCTCTACGTAGGGATCACCGTTGCTCTTTAGGAATCCAACCGGGTTCATGCCTAGAGCTGCGCAAAGCTGGCATTTGTAGCCCGTCGCCTTCTTGACAGCAGCTCCGACTGGACCTCGCTCGATTGCCTTGCTGGTCCGTGTTTTCACCTCGGGGCTCGCGTTCAGATACTTCTTCTCAAGCTCCGCCAGACGATCAAGAGAATCAGCCGGCCGGGCCGCTGGTGTGGGAAGTTCGTCAGCATCCTCATTGAGCAGATCGAGTACTGCATGAAAATCAGCAGCACTGATCGGAAACGATGCCGCCTGGAATCCATTCAGCAAGAGATGCGATACGTCAGGGTTGTCTCTCTTTAGCTGCGCGATCGTCAGGGGCGCGTTCTGATACCTTCGCAAGTACCGAATGTGCACCGTCGGCCATCCTGGTTCCCGTCCTTGGCCGTCCCCCCAAAATGAAGCATTGGCGCCGGTGCCCGGAAAGGCGACGCTCTCGACCTCGCAGAGCGCGTAGATGCCGGGTTCCAGCGCCGGCCGGCCGTCTCGATCCGCCACACTGCGCCGGTCGACACCGACGCGCACAATGCCTAGCTGGCCCGGCGCGAACCTATCGCTGTCGGAAGGACGCACACCCCACGTATCGACGTCGGTTCCGCCAGCGAGGAACTTGTCGATCGCCCATTTAGCGGGGTTGCAGACGAACACCCAGTAAGGTGTTTGGTCCGGCGATGAGGCGGGACCTGTTGCCTCCTCCCCGGTCGCGTTTGAAACCTCCATCTCCGCAAGGGTCGCGCGTACTGCCGCGGCGAGTTCAGCCGGCTTGTCGGCGTATTCGCGCCAGATCTCTTCTTCAAGCTTGCTGCCAGAGGGCAATCCCGCGCCGTTATACTGTGGATCGACGCGCCGGAAATTTAGCATCTTCATCGACACGCCGTTGGCGTTGCGGAAGGTCGAGCCGCCTGACATGCCCCGCAGCCGCGCCAGGTCCCGCAATGTCGTCGAGAGCTTGATTACCTCCGGATGTTCGTCGGGATAGCTCGTCCCGCGCAACCGCATGTAAAGGTCAAGGCCAAGTATGTGCTCCTCACGCGTCCAATCCGGGTTGTTTTTAGCCGTGCCATTTGCTGATCTTAGGGGTGCAGGGCTTTCGCGTCTGCCTTGGTCCTGGCCTTTGGGAATTGTACTGCGCGCAGGCGGCCGGTCACCGTCCGTTGGACGTCCCAGCGTGCGGCTCGCATACCATACCGCGCGTGGCGAAAACTCCTCGGGATAATCAAGGACGATCTGTTCGTAGGAGAGCCCTACAAGGTGCTCGTCCTTGAGCGTCTGAAATCCTTGCGTCGGCTTGGATTTGGTGACCGCTCTCTCGGCGGAGTCAATGAGGCCGCGGTTGCGTAGTTGAAGCAGTGTTCGCGTCGCGTCTTTGCCTTGGCGCTTCATCACGCCGACATACTCGCTCACCGTTTCGACGATGCGCTCCTCGGCGGGCGTGAGATTGGCGAGGTCCAGTCCAGTGCGACGGGTGATCAGAGAGCGCCCCAGATAGGCTGAACGAGCCTTTATCGCTGCCGCGACCTCTCCCGAAAGCTTATCCTGGCGCCGCAAGTTGATCTCGAATTGCGCAAGTTTCTCGAAATCATTGATATTGTCGATAACTCTAAAAGCGCGCTCGTTCATTTTTACCTTCTTTTTGTTGGCTAAACTTAATGTGCGCCTATGCCCTTCTCTCTCAACTTTTGTCTACTCTCGATGCCGCCTCTATTGCTCCGCCCTGATAGAGTCCAGGACGACGGCATGGTGATCGCCTTCTCCGTCGAACCTAGACACAGGACCAATTTGGGACTGGGCTGTTGCGCCGTGATACTGCAGTGTTTTGCGGAGGCCGAGGCGCTATTCAACAGACAGAAGCATTGGCCAGGCCAAGAACCCGAGGTGCGCAATCCCCTGGTGTGGAC
>NZ_JCACHA010001159.1:0-5030 GCF_059503625.1 Skermanella sp. | reverse complement strand
TTCAGGGAGCGGTTGTCATGCGGTTTTCCCCTCTGGTCGACAGGATCTCCGGCAAGGGCGCCGATGCGTGGTCGATCCACTGGCGGGCGCGGGAACTGGAAGCCGCAGGCCGCGACGTCATCATGCTGACCGTCGGCGATCCCGACATGGCCCCGCCGCCCCAAGTGATCGAAGCCGTCGTGGACGCGCTTCGGGCCGGCAAGACGACCTACTCTCCCATAATCGGAAACCCCGAGGTCCGCGCCGCCGTGGCCGCCCGCCATCAGGCGCGCACGGGCCAGCCGACAGCGGCCGAGAACGTCGTGCTGATCCCCGGCGCGCAGGCCGGCCTCTACTGCGCCCTGCAATGCCTCGCCGGCCCCGGCGACGAAGTGATCGTGCCGGAACCGATGTACGCGACCTACGAAGCGGTCGCCGGCGCCGCCAATGCCACGGTCGTCAACGTGGCGCTCCGGCCGGAACGCAACTTTCACCTGGATCTCGACGACCTCGAACGCGCACTCACCCCGCGCACCCGAGTCCTGTGGCTGAACAGCCCGCACAACCCGACCGGCGCCGTGATGACCCGCGCCGAGGTCGAGTCGGCCGCCGAATTCTGCCGCCGCCACGATCTCTGGCTGCTGTCGGACGAAGTCTACGCGGACCTCGCCTATGCCGGCCCCCATGTCAGCCCCTGGAGCCTCCCCGGCATGGCCGAGCGCACGGTGGTCGTCTCCAGCCTGTCGAAGTCCCATGCGGTGCCGGGCTTCCGCTCCGGCTGGATCATCGGTCCGCCGCAATTGACCGATCATCTGGCGAAGCTGGTGCTCTGCATGCTCTATGGCGGCCCGCCCTTCATCCAGGCCGGAGCGCTGGTGGCCTTGACGGAGGACTGCCCGCAGGTGGCGGAGATGGCGGAAGCCTATCAGCGCCGCGCCGGCATCATGGCGTCGGTCCTCAAGGACGTTCCCGGCCTGGGCGCCAGGGCGCCGGAAGGCGGCATGTTCGTGATGCTGGACGTGCGCGGGACGGGGCTGTCGTCCGCCGCCTTCGCCGATGGCCTGCTCGGCTCCCAAGGCGTCGCCACCCTCTCCTGCGACGCCTTCGGCCCCAGTGCGGTCGGTCATCTGCGGATCTCTCTGGCCGCACCCGACGCCCGGATCGAAGAGGCGGCGCGGCGCATCGCCCGCTATGCCGGATCGTTATGATTCAGGCGCTTATCACCCCTGATCTATGTCATTGATCGGATAGGCTTGTCGGCGTTTTTTCGGGGGCGAAACTTTTTTCGCCGAGGGGTCATTTTATCCTTTTGCGCGGAGAGGTTTCGGTGTATCAGATCGCTCCGCGCTAGCACGTGCCCCTGGCCCCCACGGTTTTTCCAAGTGGGGTTATGCAACGACGAACGTGTAACCCCCGACCGTCCCTTAAGCAAGGCGGCGTCTTGGAGGATACTATGTTTCATGTTGTTGTCGGTGGGCCGCACGCCCATCCGCCTCAGTTCAAGCATCTCGGTCGCCCATCGCACAGTGGTCGATTGTGTGCAGGCCTTAAACGGCCCTAGGGCTCAGCCCGCGCCTTGACGGCGCTGCTTTGCCTGCCCATACCCCACGCCCCCCATCACATCACTCCTTACTGTTTCTCGGGAGACTGAGATGAACGAGAAGATTGCCCGTTTTTTGGCGGAGCAGCAGCCGGCCACTCCTTGCCTCGTGGTCGACCTTGATATCGTTGAAGAGAACTTCAGGTCTCTGACCGCAGCCTTGCCCGACGCGAAGATCTACTACGCGGTCAAGGCCAATCCCGCGCCTGAAATTCTGTCGCTGCTCAACGCGAAGGGCTCCTCGTTCGATACCGCGAGCGTCCCCGAGATCGAGATGGCATTGGCCGCCGGTGCACCGCCGGAGCGCATTTCCTTTGGAAACACCATCAAGAAGCAGCGCGACATCGCGAAGGCTTATGAACTGGGTGTTCGCCTGTTCGCGTTCGACAGCATCGAAGAGCTCGACAAGATCGCCGAGTCGGCACCGGGCAGCCGCGTGTTCTGCCGCATCCTGACCTCGGGCGAAGGCGCCGAATGGCCGCTGTCGCGCAAGTTCGGCTGCGATCCCTCCATGGCCCGTCAGTTGCTCGTGGCTGCCTCGCAGAAGGGCGTCGTCCCCTACGGCGTCTCGTTCCATGTCGGCAGCCAGCAGAAGGACCCGACCCAGTGGGACACCGCGCTGCGCACCGTGGCGGAGATGTTCCGCGACCTGGAAGCGCTCGGCATCACGCTCGGCATGGTCAACCTGGGCGGCGGCTTCGCCACCCGCTACCGGACCGACGTGCCGGAGGCGGAAACTTACGGCATGACGATCCTCGAGTCGCTCCGCCATCACTTCGGCAACCGCCTGCCCGAAACGATCGTCGAGCCGGGCCGCAGCATGGTCGGCAACGCCGGCGTGATCCAGAGCGAGGTCGTCCTGATCTCCCGCAAGTCTGCCAACGACAACCGACGATGGGTCTATCTGGACATCGGCAAGTTCGGCGGTCTGGCCGAGACGATGGACGAGGCGATCCAGTACCCGATCATGACTCCGCGCGACGGCAGCGGCGATGCCGAAGGCGTCATCCTGGCCGGCCCGACTTGCGACAGCGCCGACGTGCTGTACGAGAAGGCCGACTATCAGCTTCCGCTGGACCTGCGGATCGGCGATCTGGTCCAGATCCACTCGGCCGGCGCTTACACGACCACCTACGCCTCGGTCAACTTCAACGGCTTCTCGCCACTGTCGCAGTATTATATTTGATGCTGCAAAGCGGCATAACGGATTATTAAATTACCCTCTTGACCTTGCATCAAAGACGGTCTAATTCTTTGCCACCTTGATGCCGAGGCCACTCAATGGGGCCGTGCCGCCTAAGCGGACTGTGTCAAGGATCAAACTATCAAAGGGGGCTTTCGCCCCCTTTGGCATGTCTGGACCCTGGCTTGGCTGGTCTGAAGACATCCCGCGCAAGCCGACTTTGCGTCTCCGTACGTCACGCGGGTATCCTCCTCCACCTCACCGTCATCGTTGCTTCCTTTACCCTTGATCTCTTAGGCGCTGATATAGGTCGTCACTTCCGCCTTTCCGTCATACCAAGACTTGATCTTGGTATCTCCTTTCAGGAACTGAGCGGGTGACATCCGGACTTCAAGTTGAAGTCCTAACGTTGGTTTTTGCCGGGAGATGCCAAGATCAAGTCTTGGCATGACGGTAAAGTAGAGCGTAACGCCCGCGTGACGCGCGGGAACGTTTCAAGCCAGCCCTATGGGATCAAGTTCGGGAATGACGAAACCGAAGTGAACGTCCAAAGCTGACGCTCGTACGGACCAAACCGGACCATCCCCGCCCCATCGTTCACCCATCCCCCCAGCACTTCCCAAAACCCGCCAATGCGTCTGATATCGTTACCGGTTGGAGTGTTGCGCGCCGGGGAAAACCCATGACACATTGATGAAAATTTGGCGGACCCGCTCGCGCCAAATTGCCGTTTGGTGCCCGTCTGCATCATAGTCCGGCGGCCACGGCAAGAACGGCGTGAGCGGAAGCGTTCAGGGAGAACAAGTGACGATGAGCGACAGCTTGGAAAAAGACGGCAGCCGGGCAACCCAGCTCGCGGCGAAGAGCTTCACCCGCCGCACCCTGCTCCAGGGTGCTGCCGCAACAGCCACCCTGGCGGCGGCAGGCCCCTTCATCGTCCGCAACGCGCGGGCCGCGTCCGGCGAACTCAGGGTCTTCGCATGGTCCGGCTACATCTCGCCCGAGATGCTGGCAGACTTCGAGAAGAAGACCGGCATCAAGCCGGCCCTGACCGAATACGGCACCAACGACGAGCTGCTGAACCAGCTGCGCGCCTCGGGCGGTTCCGGCTTCGACATCATCATGCCGACCGTCGACCGCGTGCCGAACTACGTCGAGTTCGATCTGGTCCAGCCGCTGGACGAATCGAAGGTGAAGTTCGACGGCTGCATCGATTCGGCGGTCAAGGGTTCCGCCGGCATGGGCGGCGTGGTCGCGGGCAAGCGCTATATGGCGCCCAGCGACTGGGGCACCGAGGCGATCGCCTTCGACACCTCGGCCGCTCCCCTGAAATACGGACAGGCCAGCTACGGCGACCTGTGGAAGCCGGAATACAAGGGCCGGGTCACGGTGCGCGGCCATTCCAGCCTGATCGGCATCGCCCTGTGGCTGGAAAGCCAGGGCAAGCTGCCGCACCCGGTCAGGGATCAGTTCAAGGACGAGGCGAAGGCGCGGGCCAACTTCGACGCGATCATCAAGGTCGCCTCCGCGAACAAGGCGTCGGTCGGCCAGTTCTGGTCGAACGAGAACGAGGCCCAGGGCGCCTTCCGCACCAACGGCTGTGTCATCGGCCAGACCTGGGATAGCTCCGCCGCCAGCCTGGGCAAGGAAAAGCTGCCGGTCGGCTTCGTGGCGCCGAAGGAAGGCGCACTCGCCTGGATGGAAGGCTTCTGCATCACCAAGGGCGCCAAGAACCTCGCCCAAGCCTATGAATGGATCAACTGGTACTACACGCCGGAAGCGGGCGCGCTCTACTCCAACCACACCAGCATCAACACCACGGCCAAGGGCGCCGAGGCCCACCTGAGCGACTTCAACAAGCAGTTCTTCGCGGCAGCCTATCCGGGCGACGCGCTGGATAAGCTGTGGTGGTGGCCGATCCAGGAACCGTGGTACGTCTCGATCCGCAACGAATATCAGGACCGCTTCCTGGCGGCGTAAAGGACCGGCGCCGGTCCCCCGCTCGACCCGGTTCGAATTGTTTCGAACCGTTTCGAACAGGGGACCGGCGCCCCTTCCAAGAGGATTCATGAGCCAGGACATCGAACTGGACCACGTCACCATGCGCTTCGGCGCATTGACCGCCGTTTACGACGTGCATCTGACCATCCCTGCGGGCGAGTTCTTCAGTTTTCTGGGACCGTCCGGCTGCGGCAAGACGACGATCCTCCGCATGATCTCCGGCTTCATGGAGCCGACATCGGGCGTCATCCGGATCGGCGGCAAGGA
>NZ_JCACHA010001158.1:0-5032 GCF_059503625.1 Skermanella sp. | reverse complement strand
CCAGCAATAATCATACCGGACAGACTCTTAGCCGTCGCGATGAGGGCGGCGTCGCCGCCGTGCCAGCCGATCAGCGAAAGCCCGACGGGAACGCCGCCGGACCAGCCCAGCGGCAGGCTGATCTGCGGCGATCCCGTCAGCCCGGCGACGGCCGTCATATCGATGATCCGGCTGACCGCGTTCCGCATCTCGGACAAACGCGCATCGCGCCGGATCGGCAGGATCGGCGTCGTCGGCAGGCAGAGCAAGCGCCGGTCGCCAAGCAGTTCCTCCATCCGTTCCCGTGCCCGCTCCCGGAATGCCTTGGCGGCGTCGATCTCCGCTTGCGGCACCTTGCCGTCGCTGGCGAAGGCGCCTGCGACCTCGCTCGAGAAGCGTGGATTGACCCGGTCGATCCAGTCGCGGAAGGTGTCCTGGAACTCGGTCGATTGCAGCACCCGCTGATGGCGCGGCCAGTCCGCGATATCGCCATCGGCAAGCCTGCACTCCCGCACGCTCGCGAACTCCGTCCTCAGCCGATCGAGCACCGGTCGCAACGCATCCGCGACAGGTGCGTCGGCGATCCCGAAGCAGTCGGTGGCGACCAGGATTTCGGCCGGCAAACTGTCGCCGATGGCCTCCTGCAACAGCACGCCGCCGACAAGCCCGAACATCTCCGCATCGCGCGTGAAGTATCCGACCGTGTCGAAGCTCGGCGCCTGGGTCATCAGCCCCGCAACGGAGATGCGGCCATGGGTCGGACGCAGCCCGTACAACCCGCAGAAGCTCGACGGTGTCCGCACCGACCCGCCGGAATCCGTACCCAGCGCGAAGTCCACCAAGCCGCCGGCGACTGCCGACGCCGATCCGCTGGACGATCCGCCGGGCACCAGATCAGGCGCACGCGGATTGACCGGCGTCCCGTGATGACGGTTGATCCCCAGCAGCCCGAGCGAGATCTCGTCCGTGATGGTCTTGCCCGCGATGCCGGCCCCGGCATCGAGCAGGGCCTGCACCGCCCAGGCATGGCGTTCGGCCGGAGGATGGCTGGCCGTCCAATCGGGATTGCCGCAGCCGGTGACATGGCCTTCGACGTCGAACAGGTCCTTGACCGCGAAGGTCAGGCCGGCCAGCGGCCCGTCACCCGAGCCCCTGACCTGGACATCTGTTCCGGGAACGAAGGCGCCGAGGGTGTCCTGCATGGAAAGCATCTCGCAAAAATCGGAAAGTTGAGTAGCCGGGTCAGCGCGGCGTCTGTCCCCGGATGATCCCGGTGTCTTCGGCCCCCATCGGCACGAAGTCCTCGAAAGGCGAGGCGCCCGGTATCGCCGCAACACCCGCCCGCGCCACTCGGAGGTCTTCGGTCCCGGTCCCCGATCCGGCCCCGACCGCCCCGACCACCATCCCCTCGACCAGGATCGGCAGACCGCCGATCAGGTTGGTCCAGCGCCCTTCGGACGCCAGCGCTATCTGCAACTCGACATCGGCATGCGCGCCACCCGTCGGCGTGCCGGAGAGCGCCGCCGTCACCGCCTTGGCGCGCGACGACAGGACGCTGAGCGCCTTCGATCCGTCCATCCGGGCGAAGGACAGCAGGTTGCCGCCCAGGTCCACCACCGAAATGCACATCGGTCGCTCCAGCCGTTCGGCCTCGGCGATGGCGGCATTCAGCACCGCCATCGCTCCGGATAAGGTGAGGTTGCGGGCCGGCTTGGTCAGCTCCATCTCGAACAACCTTCTGATAAACTCCAAAGGACCGAAGACATCGACCGGTCAGGAACGTTAGGTGTCGGGCCTCTTCAGCCCGACATCTTTGCTGGAACTCACCGGTCGATCTTAAAGGCTGCTGGTATCAGTTCTTGTAGATCTTCCGGAAATCCGGATGGGTGTGGAACCAGTACTCGAAGCCGTCGACATTCTTCTGCATCGCATAGTCGGCATAGCGGTTGTAGAGCGGGATGCGGGGAAGTTCGGTCATCACGATGTCCACCGCCTTCTGCATGCTCGCCTTGAAGACGGCCGGGTCGGAGGTGAAGCGCGCGGTGTCGATCTCCTTGTCGAGCACGGGGTTGACGTAGTTGGCCGTGTTGAAGACGGAGTTGTTGCCGCCGTAATAGGTCCAGAAGAAGTGATAGTCGGGATAGTCCAGCCAGCCGTAGAACTCGGCGATCACCATCGGCATCTTCTTCGACGCCATCTGGGCGAACCAGTTGGAGCCCGGGACCTTCTCCAGGCTGACGTCGATGCCGATCTTTTTCAGCGCTTCCTGCACCAGGATGGCGGAAGGCTCGCGCACCGTCGCTTCCGACAGATCGAACGACAGGGTCGTCTTGAAGCCGTCGGGGAATCCCGCCTCGGCGAGCAGCTTCTTCGCCTTCTCTAGGTCCTGGCCATGCTTGATCGGCACCGGCCACGTCGGCTCGTACGGAGTCGAGGGATCGCCGTCATACATCGGCTTGGCTCGGCCATACAGGGCAGATGAGAAGATCTCCTTGTAGGGCAGGGCGTATGAAATCGCCTCTCGGACCTTCGGGTTGTCGAACGGAGGAATCTTGACGTTCATGTCCAGGAAGACGAGGTCGTTCTGCACCGGCACGCCGATGACCTTGACCTTGCCGTCCTTCGCCAGTTCGGCATAATCCTTCGGCGGAAGGCCGACCGACATGTCGACGTCGCCCTTCTCGAGCAGCGCGCGGCGGGTGCCGGCGGACGGGATCTGGCGCCAGACTACCTTCTTCAGCTTGGGCAGCGGTCCGGACTTCCAATCGTCGAAGCGGACGAAGACCGTCTGCTGACCGGGCGTCCAGGTTTCCACTTTGAAGGCGCCGCCGCCGGCGTCGTTCCGCGATACCCAGTCGAAGGCCCACGGATCGGCTGCCGTCGCGTGCTTCTTGGCAAGCTCCGAGTTGACGATCACGGGCACCGGCACCGCAAGGTCCGGCATGATCAGCTTGTTGACCCGATCGAACGTCGCCTTGAACGTGTAGTCGTCCACGACGGAGAATTGCTCGGGCTTGACCAGCGACCCGGCGGCCATCTGGATGGTCGGAAATCCTCCGGCGGCGATGGCGCGGTCGAAAGACCACTTCACGTCCTTCGCCGTCACCTTCGTCCCGTCATGGAAGGTCGCGTCCTTCCGCAGGTGGAAGATATAGGTCAGCCCGTCCTCGCTGATGTCCCAGCTTTCCGCCAGTTCCGGAGTCATCACCTTGGCGTCGTAGGATATCGTGCCGTCGGGAAGCGTCTTCTCGCCATGGCTGACCAGCCTGTCATAGGCGTGCCAGGTCACCATGCGGCTGTGGTCGTTGGCGGTCGGGACCATCGTGTCCAGGCCGTTCGGCCCCATTTCGGAGACGATGACCAGCGTGTCTTTCGGCGCCGGGGCCGCCAGAAGTCGCGATGCCGGCGCCAGCACGGAAGCCGTCAGCATCGACATAATAAGTACGCGTCGAGTCACCTTCATGGACCTGAGACTCCTGTGTTGGACTGCCTGTGACTGTGGTGAGCGGGATCGATGATCAGAGGCCAAGGTCGCCGACCAGCTTCGGCCAGACATGAGCCCAGGGCCGGGCGCGCTCGAAGGCGCCCGATGCGGCGAGTACGGTGCGGTCGGCCAGATGCCGGCCGATGATCTGCAGGCCGACGGGCAGACCGTCCTTGGTGAAGCCAGCCGGGATGCTGGCAGCCGGCTGTCCGGTCAGATTGCAGATGAAGGTGAAGGCCAGCCATGCAGCCGAGCGCACCATCTTGCCCTCGATGATTTCCGGCCCCTGCATGTAGAGGGGAAAGGCAGGCACGGCCAAGGTCGGCGTCAGCAGCAGGTCGTAGTTGGCCATCAGCCGCCACATCTTGTTGCACACGCCCTGGCGGACGAACTTGGCGTCGGTGAATTCCTCGGCCTTCCAGTCGCGGAAGACCAAGTCGAGCAGATGGGGCGAGATCTCGTGCTCGCGTCCCTTCATCAGGCGGCGCATGCCGGTAAGGTCGGTGTCGGAGGCGACCATCGTCCAGAAATGGGGAAGCGGGTCCTCCCAGCCGGGATCGACGCGCTCGACCGTGCAGCCCAGGTCGGATTCGAAGACCTTGACCGCTTCCGACACGACGCGGCGGACCTCGGGATCGACCGGCGCATAGCCCCAGTCCTCGCTATAGGCGATCTTCAGGCCCTTGATGCTCTCACCGGCCGCCTCGACGTAGTCGAAATCCGCCGCCGGGATCGAATAGCGGTCGCGCGGGTCCGGTCCCGTGATGACCTTCAGCATCAGGGCGGAATCCGCCACGGTGCGGCTCATCGGGCCGACATGCTCCAGCGACTCCCAGCTCGACACGCCGGGATAGCGTTCGTCGCGGCAGCCGGGATAGAGCGGCACGCGGCCCATCGACGCCTTGATGCCGTACAGCCCCGACAAGGCCGACGGTATCCGGATCGAGCCGCCGCCGTCGCTGCCGATGGCGAAGGGGGCAACGCCGGTCGCGACCGAGGCCGCCGACCCGGCGCTCGACCCGCCGGAGGTCAGGTCCAGGTTCCATGGATTGCGCGTCGCCTCGAAGACCGGGTTGTGACCGACGCCCGAATAGCCGAACTCCGGCACGTTGGTCTTGCCGATGATGACGGCTCCGGCATCCTTCAGCCGCTCGACGACGATGTCGTCCTCTTCGGGGACGAAGTCACGGTACAGATGCGACCCCATGACCGTCAGGATGCCCTTGGTGGCGACGAGGTCCTTGATGCCGATCGGTACGCCCGCCAGCAGTCCGGGATCTTCGCCGGCCGCGATCCTGGCATCGACCGCCTTGGCCGCCGCGCGCGCCACGTCGGGCGTCGGGGTGCAGAAGGCATGGATATGCGGTTCCAGCACATCCATCCGCTTCAGCGTCGCTTCCGTGACTTCCGTCGCCGATAGTTCCCTGGACTTTACCTTGGACGCGATGGTCACCGCGTCCATGCGGCAAATTTCGTTATCCGTGCTCATGGAAAACCTCCCAATAGTTCTTGTGCCCGGCAGTTCTTGTGCCCGGCAGCATTCGGGCCCCGGCAGCATTCAGGCAAAGT
>NZ_JCACHA010001157.1:0-5052 GCF_059503625.1 Skermanella sp. | reverse complement strand
TCAACAGCGTCGAATCAGAACGCGCGATTCCAAGCAACATCAAAGTGCTCTAGAGTACTGGTCGGGATCGTCGGGATTGGCTGGCACTGGGTGCTCCTTGGCATCGGGACCACTTGATAACGCAGCCAGTGCCGCGCCGCCTGTTAGCTCCAGCCAGATTGCCGATTTACAGGACACGGCGCGGGCATTGCCAAGCTGATCGCCAATGACCCTGTCCGCGGGGCTGAATCATATTGATGGCGTAATGGCCGAGTCTACGCCTACCGTGGCTATCGCTCCCGCGGCCGAGGTGATGCGCTCCTCCGACGCCTGCACGCCGGCCAGAAGTTCAGGCCGAGATGTCTCGTCATCGACGGGCTGCGCCGCTAGAGCACTTTGACGTTGCACGGACTCGCTGGTTCTGATTCGACGCTGCTGTTGGAGCGGCAAGGTGACGATGACGGCACCCTTGGGTTCTGTTGCATTCTTGCGGTGCCGCCCTGAGCAGGTACAAACCAGGGCATGGCGAGACGGCGGCGAGTAGCCTCGGTGAGGCCGGATCAGTCCTTCAAGGGGCGGCAGTTCACTGCCGAGGTGATCCTCTGGGCAGTCCACTGGTACCTTATGTTCCCGCACCGACGCGTGAAACGCCTGGTCAGACCGGGGCTTGGGTTCGGCAGTTTCCACAAGGCACGACGAACACTGGCAGGCTATGAGGCGATGGCGATGATGAGGAAGGGGCAGGTTCGAGGAGTTGGCGGACGCGACATGCGGACCCAAGCCAGCTTTGTCGCCGAGCTGTTCCAAGTCGCCGCCTGATCTGGAGCCTGTCGCGGGCATCTACGCTTTGCACCAAACTTCGCAACACAACCCTACCGAAAGAGCCGCGGCGTACCATCCCGGCGATCTTCTGGCGGCACCAGAATGGCGCCAAGTGGCGCAGCATCTCGGCTGAGCTCGGCCCGTGGTGGCCGGCTGCACAGTTGTTCATCCGCTGGGCCAAGCAAGACGTCTGAGAGCGCCTGCTTGAGTTGGTGCGGCAGCGTGGGCTCGCGCTCGGGATGACCTTCATCGATGGCACCAACATCGGCGCCCACCAGAAAGCGGTAGGGGCGAAATAAGGGGATGCAATAGCCAGGAGCGAGATGTGCGCGAGGCGCTTGGCCGATTTCGCGGCGGCTACGGCACCAAGGCCTGCGTGATCGCCGATGGCCGTGGCCGGGCCGTGGCCTTTGCTCTGGTACCGGGTCAGGCGCACGAGTTGCCCATGGCGCCGGGTCTGCTCGACTGTCTGCCGAACGTGCCCGGCTGGGTCGTTGGCGACCGCGGCTTTGCCTCCGACGCCTTCCGCGAGCGCATCTGGGCCATGGGCGCGCGGCCTGCGATCCCGCCCAGGCGCACCGATGCCGAAGTCGCCTGCCCGGACTGGATCTACGCCAACCGCCGTTTGGTCTAGAACCTCTGGGCACGTCTGAAAGAGTGGCGAGCGGTCGCCACCCGCTACGAGGAAACCGCACGCTCCTTCCTTGGCTTCCGACACCGTCATGCGGCGGCTCACGCCGACCGCGGGGAGAACCATGACCCGGCAGGGGTGCCCGTCGTCGCTGCGCAGAGGACAACGGAGGGCTTGATCTCCACGCCCACCATGAGAGAACAATGCTCCGCGTCGGGGCAGCCAGAACCGGCTCGGCTTCGTGCTGTAGCTCTGCGCTTGCCGCTACACAGATCGGCTTCTGCATCTGGGAGAGGCCATCCCGAGGCGGGGAATCGTCTGGCATGACGGCGGTCCTCTGTACGACTTTATGGCTCACCGGCCTGGTGCAGCCGCCTTGGCCGCGCCCTGCCGGAATTCGCGTGGTCTGCCGGCCGCTGCCCCGGCAACCTGCCAGCCGCGCAGTGCCCAGCGGATGTTCAATTCGATCAGCTGCCGGCGCGACGCGATCCCTGCGGTGGTGCGCCATTCTGGGAACCGCGCCGCGGTCGCCGCGGCAATCCGTTCGATGCCTTCTGGCCCGATGGCGCCATGCTCCAGCAGCTCCGCGTCGAGCAGGTCGCGGAAGCGGATGAGGTAGTCGCGCTCGGCGGTCAACAATGCGTTGGCAGGGCCTGGCTCGCCATGGCCGGGGCAGAACAGGCGGGCCCCACCGCCGGCGTACCGCTCCGCAAGGACCGCAAGTTGGTCGATCCAGTGGTCGATGGCACCCTGGTAGAGCACGGGCGAAACCCGGTTGCCGGCGATGTCCCCACCGATCAAGGCATCCTCTGCCGGAATCTCGTAGAGCGTCGTTTCCGTCGCCTCATTGTCGCGATGCGTGCGCACGCGGACCTCAATGCCGTTGAGGTTGAGGCGCTGCCCGTCGGTCACCACCGCGTTGGGCTGCGGCAGCGCGCCCTCGGCAGCGAAGTCGGCGCCAAAGTCCTCCCTTCGGTTCGCGTTGAAGCCCAGCAGGTCCCAGCGGAGGTCACGGGCCGCGAGCGTACTGGCATGAATGCGCAGGCCCGGCGCTGCCGCGGCCGCGAAAACCGGCAGGCCGCCATAGTGGTCCGAGTGCGCATGGGTCAGCAGGATGTCGGTGATCGGCAGGTCCGTGACGGAACGCAGTTGTGCAAGCGCCCGCCGCGCGTCGGATAGGCGCCATAGCGTGTCGAAAACTGCAACGCCACCACGGCCAATGAGAAACCAGGTGTTCACCGTCAGGTTGCGGGCGGAATCGCGCGTGTAACCCTGCAGCGCCGCGGAGACCCGGAGCGGGCCCTCGGTCGGACCCTGCGGTTCCGATGTCGCCGCGGCCGCGCCAGGCATGGCCGCCGCCGCGAGCGTACCGGTGGAGGCCCGCAGGAAGGCGGATCGCGTCAGCATTGTGCTCCCGATGCGCATCAGACGTTCATCCAACCGCCGTCGACGACGAGGTCGCCGGCGGTCACGTAGGACGCGTCGTCGCTGGCGAGGAAGGCAACTGCCGGAGCGATCTCTTCGGCCCGACCAAGGCGCGCGAGCGGAGCCTGGCCTTTGATCATGGCCGCAAAGCTGTCGAGCGCCTCCTGAGGTAGGCCCATCTTGCCAATGAAAGGTGTTGGCACGAGGCCGGGCGACACCGCGTTCACCCGTATGCCACGCGGCGCCAACTCGGCCGCGAGCGAACGGGCAAGTGAGCGCACCGCAGCCTTGGTGGCGAAGTAGACGTGCCCGCCGGCCACGCCTTTCGCGTTTACGGCAGAGGCGTTCAGGACGATGCTGGCGCCGCTTCTCATGAGCGGCAGAAGCTTTTGCACCGTGAAAAACACGCCCTTCACGTTGACGCCGAATTGGTCATCGTAGAACCGTTCATCCACGGCCTCTATTGGGGCGAAGGAGCCAACGCCGGCATTGGCGAACAGCACGTCGAGCCGTCCGCCGAGCGCGTTCCGCGTAGCCTCCGCGAGGCGCTCGAGGTCGGGTAGGCTGCGCACGTTTGCCCGTAGCGGCATGACCGCTGACCCGAGCTGCCGGGCGGCATCCGTCAGGCGGCCCTCGTCCTGGCCGGTGATGACGAGCTGCTCGACGCCGTCGGAAAGCAGCCGTTCCGCAACCGCAAAGCCGATGCCTGTTGTGCCGCCTGTGACCAGGGCTGTCTTGCCGGATAACCGCCCGCCGCTCTGAGTGATGGCCATGCTTGCTTCCTTTTTCGGATGACGCCGGTCGGCGCCGCCGGGACAAGCTGTGCCATGTTGGACTAATCAGTCAAGATTGACTTTTTGGTCAATCATGCGATGAGCGTTGTCGGAGAGGGGTGCGCATGGTCGCGGTTCGACAGTTCGATGAAGGCGTGGTGCTGGAGGCGATGATGCGCGTGTTCTGGCGACAGGGCTTTGAGGCGACCTCGATTGACGACTTGGTCGCGGCTTCCGGCGTCAAGCGGCAAAGCCTCTACAATGCATTCGGTGACAAGGAGGCGATGTTCCTCCGAGCGCTCGACCGCTATCGAGAGACGGTGGCAGCGCCGATCCTCGCAGCTCTTGGAGGCGACGACCCGCATGCAGCGCTTCAGCGCTACATTGCGCTCCACATTGAGCGGATGGCCGAGCCGGGGAGTCCGACCGGCTGCCTAATCGCGGGTAGCTGCACCGAGCTCGGAGGGCGCGACGACCGGCTCGGCCGCTGGGCTGCCAGCGAGACGAAGGCGTCCGAGCAGACGCTGCTGAAAATGCTGGAGACTTGGCAGCGTGGCGGCAGGGTAGCCCCTCACCGCGACTTACGCCCCTTGGCCGTCTACCTGATCGCCTTCGTCCGCGGGCTGGCGGCTCTGCACCGCGCGACGGGCGACCTCGACGCAGTGCGCGCTGCCACGGATGTCGGGCTACAAGCCTTAACCCCTTGGTTGCCTGCGGCAGATGAAGCGGAGACGCCTGGCGCAGCACGGGAATGTACGGCCTGAGTTGTTGTCGTGGCTCGGTATTGCCAACTTCGCGTTTTATGGGCGCAACGAAGCGGCCATGGCGTGGTGCGGGCGATGGCCAGGTCGGACCACTGCCGCCCGGTTTCGACACCCAGATGCGCCCTGGTTTCTTGGAAAGTGACCTCCAACTGCCAGCACTGGACGAACCAGCCCAGGATCTGATCGGGCGTGCGGTGTAGATCGGTGCACAGCAGATCCTGCGGGGTGAACCGCTGCTGGGGATCGCGGATCAACACCCAGCGGATCGGCACGATGGGCATGCCGCCGTGACGCCAGACGGCGGTTGCGGTGCAGATTTCGACCTCGCGCTTGCCTTCGCCATACCAGCCCTGGACCATGACTGGCTGCCAGCGCGTGTGGCTGCCCCTCAACACCTCGGACAGGTTCGGGAGCCGGCCGCCCTTGGTGCGGGGCCGGCCTTTGGTTCCGGATCGCCGGGGCGGCGTCGGGTTGTAGAGCGCGGCGTCGAGCCGCCGGCGCGTGATGCCGGTGACCTTGTGACGGGCGAGAGCAGACAGCAGCTCCAGGGCGGCAAAGCCGCTGTCACCGGCCACCACGATCTCCCGTCAGGCAGCCATCGATGGGCCTGCACCGCCAGCTGGCGTGCCCAGTCGGTGAGCTTCTTGTGCCGGAGGAC
>NZ_JCACHA010001156.1:0-5059 GCF_059503625.1 Skermanella sp. | reverse complement strand
CACCATTCGGAGACGTCCGACCTGATCGGCCGGCACCATGATCCTGGTGCCCTCGGCGTTGACCTGATGGGGAACCTTCTGCTCCTCCAGCTGACGGACGATGGCGCCGCCGTCCTTCGGGTCCAGGTCGCTGTACAGCAGCGCCATGTCCGGGGTGGACAGGCGCGTCATCAGGTAAAAGAAGAAACCGATCAGCCCAAGCGCTACCACACCCATGGCGGCAAGCCGTACCGGGCCTAGATTGCGCAGGGTCTGGAAAAACGTGTTCAAGCTTGGCTGCCCCCGGGCAACGTCCTATGAGGTCGGATCGGCGGACTGCGGAAGCACCCGCCGGCCCTGGCCGTCATGAGCCTGAAACGTAACGATATTTCCGTAAAGGGATGGTTAAAACGGGCTGGGTTCGGTCGCCGCCCGGCAAATTTTGCCCAGTCGAATGCCTAATAAAATCGCTTCAAGTACTGCGTTCAAGACAGCGTGCGTTCAAGACAGCGTGCGTTCAAGACAGGTACTGTGTTGAAGACAGGTCAGGGGCCGCCGTTCAAAGTCATCCGGCAGTCATCCCGCGGGATATGAATTGGGCCACAGGATAAGAACCGGGCCTCGGGATGCAATCCGGCGGAAGTCATTCCGCGAGCGAGGCCTTTTCGGTACCTTGGCGATAGTCCTGCAACCGGGTGGCGCGAAGGCCGCGCACACCATGGCTGTCGATAAGCCTCTGCCAGGATAGAAATTCCTCTACCGACAGAGTGTATCTGCGGCACGCTTCCTCGAGGCTGATCAATCCACACCGTACGCCGGCCACAACTTCGGCTTTGCGCCGCATGACCCAGCGTTTCGTCTCGGGTGGCGGAAGATCTGCCTCCGTCATTACCCGCGATGCCAGGTCAGCGACACTGTCAATCATCGGGTCTTCTTTATGCGCTGTCATTCGACAGTGTACCTCGCGAATCCTTACTCATCCGTCGGCAGCGTGCGTCAGTATCCGAGTGCCAATTTAAAAAACTGCTAACTTGCGGAAATCTTGTCACTCGAAAGGGGTAATATGCCTATTTGGATGTCATTCGCGGGCGTGACGGCCAAGCCGACGAACGATAAGATCCCTAATCTACCTCTCCATGATGGGGAATTTCTTAATGAACGGTATAAACAAGAAAGAAACCCCGATCACGAAATTAAGAATCTCTTGACTCCTGAAGGCGGAGTCGTGACCATATCGATTGGGTCACCAGTGTTGGATTAGCCATGATGGACGCCATTGGAAATACGCTGCAGGGGACGACTGCGATACGCAGTTCGAGCCAGCAGTCTGTTAACCAGCAGGCTCAGCCGGAAGCCGATCCGCTCGCTGGTTCCGTCAACGAGCCTTCACGCTACTACAGCCCCGTCGTGCGCATCGACAGCGAAACGCAGCGTACGGTCCTGCAATTCCGCGACGGCTCCGACGGTAAGGTGCTGGTCCAGTATCCTTCCGAAAAGCAGCTTGAAGCTTATCGGAGCAAAGCCAGCACCGAGCGGGCGAAGGAGCAGGAACAGGCCGAAGCCAGGATCTCGGGCGACAAGGACGCCGAAGGCAAGACTGCGGACGGACAGCGGGTCGCCGGTTCGGCGGCCGCCGGCCTGTCCTCGAGTGGCGGCGAGTCGGCGGGCCCAAGGGCTACGGCTCCATCGGCAATACCGGCATCCCCGTCATCGATCCCGGTCTCGGCGCCACGTTCGGTAGCGTCGGCGCCTGAGTCTCCGGGACCCGTCCTGGGCGGCGGCGTCACCAGCCGGCCCGTTCTCCAGTCGATCTCCGCCTGACCGGTTTCGGTCTGGCCTGTTCCAGACTAGCCGGTTCGAGACTGGCCGGTTTCAGACCGGTTCCGGGATAGCCGCAGGCACATCCACCCGCATCGGATGGGACCCCAGCGCCACGTAGCGCACGCCGTCCTCCAGCGTCAGCCGCTCCGGAATGAAGCTGTTCCAGAAATCGTAGACGATGGCCGGACGCGCCATCGCCTTCGACAGCCTGGACAGCGGCATGCCCTGGAACTTGGGATGGTTGTTGTGGATCACGACGAGATGGGCGCCGTCGAAGGCCTCGTCGAGGCTCGCCGCCGGCGTCAATCCCAGCCCGATCAGGTCTTCGGCCGAAACGATCGGGTCGTATCCGTGCAGCCGCGCCTCCGGCAGCAGCTTCCTAAGCTCCGCCAGCAGGGGAATGGCGGTGGAGCCGCGCAGGTCGTTGGTCTCCGGCTGTCCCTTGAACGCGAGGCCCATGACGGCGATCTTCAGCGCGCTCGTGCGGAACCAGGGTTTCACCTGGCCGGTCAGGTATTCCGCCACCTCGACCATCAGCCGCTCGTTGATCGTGCGGGCCGCCGACGCGATCTCCGGCATGATCCCCCTGTCCAGCATGCTCTCGACCAGGATATGGCCGTCCTTGCTCAGGCAGGGGCCGCCGACCGGTCCCGGCATCGGCAGCTGCGTCCTGGCATAGCCGAGCTTGCCGAACGTGATGACGTCGGCCGCCGATATGCCGACGGCGCCGCACAGCCGCGCCACTTCGTTGGCGAAGGCGAAGCCGACATCCCGGCTGGTGTTGTCGATCAGCTTGATCATCTCAGCGGTTTCCGGGTCGCGGACCCGGATGACGGTCGGCGTCAGCGCGTTGAAGACCTGCGCCAGCCGGATCGCACCGCGTTCGCTGTTCGCTCCGACGATCTGCGGCAGATGCGTCAGCTCGTACAGTGCGCGGCCCTCGAGCGTCCGTTCCGGGCAGAACCCGATGTCGAAATCGCGGCCGGTCGCGGCCAGGATCGGCAGCACCACGTTCCGCGTCGTCCCGATCTTGACGGTCGAGCGCAGCACGACGGCGTCGCCGTCCTTCAGCTGGGCGGCGATCTCCGCCGTCACCCGCTTCACCATGTCCATGCGGACGCGGCCGTCCGGCCCAAGCGGGGTCCCGACCGTGATGATGTACAGGGATACCGCCGGGTCCTGGGGCAGCGAATTCAGCACCAGCAGCCGCCCGGCCCCGAGCTGGTGGCCCAGCCTCTCGTCCAGCCCGGGTTCGAAGAAATGCGCTTTCCCAGTGACGATCTTGTCGGTGAAGTCCTGGTTGATCTCCACGCCCCAGACGGTATAGCCGGCCTCCGCCATCGTGATGGCGAGCGTCAGTCCGACATAGCCCAGACCGATGATGCAGACGGTGCGGTCGTGCTGGTAATCCATGGCTCAGGCTTTTCCGCTGGAGGTTTCGGCGCAAGGGGTTCCGGCGTTCACAGGCGGCCGGCGTTCAGCTCGGTCCGGACCCAGCCGACGACTTCGCGGACGCTGTCCCGGACCGGGACTTCGGCCTGGAAGCCCAGCACCCGCGCCGCCTTGGCGGTGTCGGGGATGCGGCGCTGGACGTCGTACTCGAAGGGCGCGTCGCTGGTGTAGCGGAACGGGCGGTCGCCGTTGACCTCGCGCCAGACCAGTTCCGCCAGCTCCAGCACGGTCGTCGCGTCCGATGTCGACAGGTTGAAGTCGTCGTTGAGCGCCCGTTCGCTTTCCACGCACAGCCGGATGCCGCGCGCCAGATCGGCGCCGTGGGTGTAGCAGCGCACTTGGCCGCCGTCGCCCAGGATGTGCAGCGGATCCTGGCCCTTCAGGACCTTCTGGGCAAGGTCGGGCAGCACGTGCGACATGCTGAGCTTGACGTTGCCGCTCATGATCTCGGCGTCGCCCAGCGCCTTGCCCTCGCCGATGCCGACGCAGTTGAAGGGCCGGACGATGGTGAAGGGCAGGCCGTACTGCTGATGGGCCGCCCGCGCGAAGTACTCCACCGCCAGCTTCTGGAAGCCGTAGCTGCTGGCGGGCGGCGGCGCCCGGCCGATCTCGGTCTCGGGCGTCGGAAACGTCGAGGCGCTCTCGAACACCATGCTGGAACTCAGCACGTTGACCTTGGCCAGCCGCCCGGTCTTCCGCGCCGCGATGGCCGCATCGAAGGTCGATGCCGTGATCCGCTCGTTCTCGGCGATCAGGTCGTAGGCGTATTGGTGGAAATAGGAGATGCCGCCGATCATGGCGGCGCCGGCGACGATCTGGTCGCACTCCGACGCCAGCTCCGTCATCAGCGCCACGTCCTTGCAGTCGCCGAACACGAAGCGGTAGTTGGGGTGGCTGTCGTGCGCCTTGGCCACCGGACCGTATTTGCTGAAATTGTCGATGCCGACGACATGGTGGCCATGCCTGAGCAGTTCGGCGACGACGTAGCCCGCAATGAAGCCGGCGGCTCCGGTGACCAGGATTTTCATGTGCTTTCCGCGCTTGGGAAACCGGCGGCAGCCGCCGCCGGACATCGCCGACAAGGCTAGGCCACAACGGTTAACCAATTATGATGAAAGCGCGGGCATCGAAGCAGCGCTTCGCTCCCGCCACATCCGGCGGTAAGCCTCTTCCAGCGCCCGCGTGAAGCCGGCCCCGTCCAGCAGGGGCGACGCGGCCAGCCGCTCCCGCAGCCTCGTCCGCAGGCTGGACAGGCGCTCCAGGTCGGCCGCCAGTCCCTCCGCCCGGTCCAGGTAGGCCGATGCGTCCTCCGCCGCCAGCCCGCTGAGTCCGGCGGCGGTCAGATGGGACAGGCTGTGCCGGGTGCAGAAGCGGTCGCCCGGCAATGTGATCACCGGAACGCCCATCCAGAGCGCCTCCAGCGTCGTCAGGCCGCCGGAATAGGCCAGCGGGTCCAGGGCGATGTCCACCGCGTTGTAGCTGTCCAGCAGGTGCGGATGGGACGCGGCCGGGCTCAGGATCAGCTGCTCCGGCCTGACACCGTGCGCTTCGAAACGGGCGGTGATCCGGTCCCGCACGCGCGGCACGTCGAGCGCGAAGGTCCGAAGCAGCAGCCGGCGGTCGCTCCGGTCGCGCAGCAGGGTGCTCCACAGCGCTATGCTCGCCTCGTCGATCTTGGCGAGGTTGTTGAAGCAGCCATAGGTCACGCAGCCCGTTCTCAGCGCCGGCAGGGGACCCACGGGCGGCGCATAGGCCGGCGGCTCGTAGCAGACGTAGCAGTCCTGCAGCCGGACGATCCGCTCGACGT
>NZ_JCACHA010001155.1:0-5071 GCF_059503625.1 Skermanella sp. | reverse complement strand
GCTGATCTACCTCTTGGTATTCTCAACCTAAGATGGGTAAATCAACGGACTGCTAAGGTACATGCCTGGGTCGATTCTTCCGGCGAGATCACTAAGCGCATAACGTCAGAATGACGGCCACACACTTCAATGGCAGCCCCGCTCTCCTCTCCGCCGCTAAACAGGTCCTGACCTATCCCCCATGATCAAGGAATCCGTCCCCTGGGGACAGCGCCAGCGAGTGACGAGATCATGGGAATGGTGGTGGGTACCCGGCAGGCGGAGCGAAGAGCCTGCTTCATGATGACAGGTCATGAACTCCTGAAGGACGGCAATAACCTGGGTGGAAGTGCGGCTTCAGGATATCAAGACGCGATAGCCCAACTCCCGCTTCCCTCCCGGCGGAATGTGCATCAGGCCCGGCTTTGCTGAAAAGTCGCCGTCGAATCCGGCGGGCGAGGTGAAACCTTGCCACGGCTCGATGCACAGGAAATCGCCGCCCGCCTTCGACCATAGGCCGAGCTGTTCGAATCCCGTCCAGGAGACCTCGATGACCGGCGCATCCGGCGCTCCCGAAGCGGCGTAGCGGACGGACCGGCTGGCCGGGTGCTTGAGGATCAGGGCGTCTTCGGCGAAAAGCGCTTCGTTGAGGCGCAGCCTGCGGCCCTCGATCGGAGTCGGGAACTCGGTGTCGCCGAGCAGGCCATTGGCGAGGCGGCTCACCGGCGCCGGCTCGTCGGTTTCGAACGTGATTTCGTGGACATCCTTCGGGATGCCGTCGGCGAGCGGCCAGCGGAAGGCGGGGTGCGCGCCGAGCGATGCCGGCAACTCGACATCTCCTGGATTCGACAGCCGGTATCGGATGTCCAGCGACTCGTCTTCCAGCGCATAGGCGATGTCGAGCCGGAAGGCGAAAGGATAGCGCGTCCGCGTTTCAGCGTCGTCGGTCAGCGACAGGCGGCAGCCGAGCGGGCCGTGTTCCTCCCAGGTGAAGCGGCGGTCGCGGGCGAAGCCGTGCTGGGTCATGGGATAGCTCGTGCCACCGTGATGCAGGCGGTCGTCCTTAAGCCGTCCCACGATCGGGAACAGCACCGGCGCGTGGCGCGGCCAGACGGGATCGGCCTGCCAGAGCAGTTCGGTGCCGCCGGCGGCGCGCAGCGAGCGGAGCTCGGCTCCATCGGCCTTGATGACGGCGCTGAGACGGCCGTTGTCGATTCTGTGCTGATCCACCTTGATATCTCTCCACTGGCGACGTTCCGGTTCCGGCGGCCCGGCCGGTCCATCTTTACCACCGCCGGACAGGTGTTGCCGACCCCCCTGATCGTCCCCATGATTGGAGCTTCCTTCCCCACGGGGAGTGCCAGCGGGGTGATCGAATAATGGGAATGGTGGTTGATAGTGCCCTCTATGTCGGCGGGCATCGCGATCGGTCCGTCGGCATCGATGTGGCGAAGCCGCCCGAGCAGCCGGACCATTTCGTCTGGATCGGATTGCTGGAACCCAGCGAGGAGATGCTCCGTACCGTCCAGGCCCGGTTCGGTCTTCACGATCTGGCGATCGAGGATGCCCATCGTGCCCATCAGCGGCCCAAGCTGGAAGTCTACGACCATTCCCTGTTCGTGGTGCTGCGCACCGCCGAACTGAAAGGCGGCAAGGTCGATTGCGGCGAGACCCATGTCTTCATCGGTCCCGGCTATGTCATCACCGTCCGGCACGGCGCTTCGTCTTCCTATGCGGAGGTGCGAAAGCGTGCGGAAAGCGTGCCGGGGATGCTCGGCAAGGGCATCGATTTCGTCCTCTACTCGGTCATCGACTTCGTCGTGGACAATTATTTCCCGATCGTCGAGACCCTGGAGGCCGAGGTCGAGGAGACGGCGGAGGGGGTCCTGACGGCGGCCTTCTCGCCGGAGAAGATCGCCCGGATCTACGAGATCCGGCGCGAGCTTCAACTTCTGCGCCGGTCGGTGACGCCGCTGATCGAGATGGCGGGGCGGCTGGCGCGCGTCGAGGTCCCGCTGATCGACAGCGACCTCAAACCCTATTTCCGGGACGTCCAGGACCACACGACCCGTCTGACCGAACGGATCGAAAACCTTCGCGAGTTGTTGGCTTCGGCATTGGAGGCCAATCTGCTGATCGTGTCGATCCGCCAGAACGAGGTGATGAAGAAGCTGGCGGGATGGGCGGCGATCCTGGCGGTCCCGACCGCCATCGCCGGCATCTACGGCATGAACTTCGAACATATGCCGGAACTGAAGTGGGAGATGGGATATCCCGCCGTGCTGGTCGCGATCGCCGTGATCTGCACATATCTGTATGTGCGGTTCAAGCGCAGCGGATGGCTCTGACAAGCGTTCTGCAACGTGCAACTCTGCAACGTGCAACGAAGAATAAGGGGAGAAAAGAAATGGCGAAGGAACGCATCGGGTTCATCGGCGTCGGGCTGATGGGGCATGGGATGGCCGCCAACATCGTGGACAAGGGCTGGCCGCTGACGGTGATGGGCCACCGCAACCGCGAGCCGGTCGAGGATCTGAAGCGCCGGGGCGCTGCCGAGGCGTCGACCCCGCGCGAGCTGGCCGAAGCCAGCGATATCGTGGTGATGTGCGTGACCGGCAGCCCGCAGGTCGAAGCCGTGGTCAACGGCCCGGACGGGCTGGCTTCCGCCGGCAAGCCGCTGCTGATCGTCGATTGCTCGACATCGGAACCGTCGGTCACCACCAGGCTCGCCGCCGAGCTGGAGCCGAAGGGCATCGTCCTGATCGATGCGCCGCTTGGCCGCACGCCAAAGGACGCTTGGGAAGGGACGCTGGACGTCATGGCCGGCGGCGCGCCGGAGCATGTCGAGCGGGCGAGGCCCGTGCTGGAAGCCTTCGCCGGCCGGATATTGCCGACGGGGCCGACGGGGACCGGCCACACCATGAAGCTGCTCAACAACTTCCTGTCGATGGGCTATGCGGCGCTCTATTCGGAAGCGCTGACGATGGGCGCCAAGGCCGGGCTGACGCCGGCGGTGTTCGACAGCGTGATCCGGGGCGGCCGGATGGATTGCGGCTTCTACCAGACCTTCTTCAAATGGGTGCTGGAGCGCGATCCCAACGCACACAGGTTCACGCTGCGCAACGGGTTGAAGGACATGACCTATATGGCGTCCTTCGCCAACGCGGCAGGGGCCGCGAACCCGTTGGGTGCGGCCGTCCGAAACTCGTTCGCGCTGGCGGTCGGGGCGGGCCGGGGAGATGAATATGTCCCCCGCCTGTCCGACATCGTGGCGGAACTCAGCGGCACTTCTCTCGCGGTCGGGGCGGTGCCCGACAAGGCCCCCGGCAAACCGTAATTGGAGAGGATGCCGCTGGAGGTTTAGCGGGAATGGCGGTTTAGCGGGAAGCGAAGGGACGCAGCGGACGGCGCTCGACGATCGGGCCGCTGCGGACCACTTCCAGCGGCGGACGCTCGCGGCCGGTGCTGAGGGTGCGCGGACGCGGAGCCGAGTCGTAGTCGCGCTTCTCGGCGATCTGGAAGATGCCGGCTTCCACCGGCAGGCTCTCGGCCAGGATCACCGTGGAGTTCAGCGAGATCACCTTGGCGGCATCGCCCGAGCGGCCTTCGAAGTTGCGGAGCAGCCCCGACGCCAGGTATTCCTTGATCTTGGCGGCATTGCAGTTCAGCCAGTGGGCGGCCTGCTCGACCGTAATGGCGATGTCACGCATGAAGATCTCCAATTTCAATGCCGGCCCTTGGAGCAACCTCTAAGTCGAGAGCTACGGGACCGGAGGAACAAGTCACAAAAGGGTGCCGCGATCTCGCATCTGCACTCGCCTTCGGCAAGATGTACAATAGCGGCGGTACATCGACTCTCCAAGAGTGCTGATCCGGCACCTTTAAATTCTGGTCGCGATTTCCATTTCCCGGCCGCGGCTGGAAGGCCGAGGCCGGGAATGACAAGGAAATCAGGCGGCCTTGACGGTGCGCTCGACGGCCTTCGGCTTCTGGGCGACGCTCTTGATCTCGTCCAGGCTGGCGAGGACGCGGCGGCTCAGGATGTCGGACGCCTCGGTGGTCACCTTGGTCAGGATGTCCTGAAGCTCACGGGCGTTGGAGACGTTCTTCTCGTAGGCGGACTTGACCAGATCGGCCTGCTTGGCCAGATTGTCCTCGACCTTGGCGGTCGGGGCGGCGGTGGTCAGCAGCGACTGGAACTGCTCGACCTGCTGACGGGCGATTTCACCCTGGCGCTTGGCGACGGTCTGGAGGCCCTGCGTGAAGGTCTGGCTGGCGGCGGTGAACGCCTCGATGTTCTTGCGCTGAATGTCGAAAATGGTGCCGAAGTCGAAGTTCGGGACCGAGAAGCCTTTGATCGCGCTCATGGATGTGTTTCCTGTCCTGTAAGATGAAAACAAGTCGGGTCGCCGTGCCACCGGGCCTCGAAGCGCCCCATTTCCTTGCTGCACTGCAACATGAGAGCAATCGGCAAAAGGTTCAAGGAGAATCATCGAATTTTTTGGGGCAAACGGTGAAAAAAATGGCTGCCGTGTACACAAGATCAGCAATCGGCTGGTAGAACCTGCCCGATAGTGTAAGGGCAGGATCGTTTCGTGCTTTGATGAAATGCCCAGCTGCGATCGGCGCGGATCCTTTTGGCGGCGGTCAGTTGCAAACCGATGAATTTTCAGGGCGGTAGCTTCGTTATGGCTCAGGGAAAAATGGTGTGGCATGGTGGCTGCCTTGGGAAAGGGGCATCATGAGCACCGGAGGAAGGCGCAAAAGCAGTTACCGGCCGCAGCTCGATCCGTCGGGGGAGAGCGTGCATTACACCGCTACGACTCCGGCGGGTGGTGCGGAGCGCTGCCGGGACTGCGGACGCAAGCACGGCACCGTCGTGCGCTGCCTGGCCGACGGACGCTGGTTCGATGCCGACGACCAGACCTGGCGCGACCGGCGCGGCCGCCGGGCCGAATGGCCCAACGTGGTCGAGTACAGCGAGGTGCGGGACCTTCCGGTAACGGTGCGGCAGGTCAGGCTGTCCGGCGATACCAGCGCCAAGCTGACGAAACTATGCCGGCGCTGCCAGATGAGCCGTGAAGCCGTCCGT
>NZ_JCACHA010001154.1:0-5102 GCF_059503625.1 Skermanella sp. | reverse complement strand
CAGGGCCGGATCGATACACTCGTGATTAACTGCAACGGCGGCCAGTGCCGGTCGCAGGCCGTTGCTGCAGCCCCTGAGCGCATCAAAACCGGAGACGACGACCGCTGGTTTCGTTCCAAGCGCTCTGAACATCCTCGTATACCGGACCCTGCTGGAGGCGTTTCACGACCGGCAGGACGCCACCGCCTGACCGCCGGCGCCGTCCCTGCCCCGGCGGTCAGCTCAAGGACGACCCGACCATCCAAGGCACAGCGTCCGAGGCGGAGACTGCCTGTCGGGCATGGCGAACTGTCGTGCGAAAAAAATTCTGCCGTTTAAGGTTAAGATAAGATTAACAGTCTACAACCAGACCCATCGGAACGGCGGAGAAATCTCGGACCGGCCGACATAGGGATTAAACCATCACGGGTGACGACGCCCGTGATGGTTTTACCCCGCAACTCGATCTGATGGGTGTGCCGCATGTCCACGACCGCAAGCCTGGTCCTTTCAAAAACTGAAGATCCCATCATCATGCCGATGGGATGTCCGGTTACCCAGCCCGGGGTCGTGACACGGCCCGTTCGCGCCGAGGATTTCGAGATGGTGCACGCCTTTTTCCTGAAAACCGGGAGACCAGGTCCGTCGGCATCCGCCTGGTCCTGGATGTGGCGGGAAAATCCCGCTCTCAAAGCTTCGCCCAACCGGCATCCCGCCGGCTGGACTCTCAGCGCGGGAGAGGGAGCGGGCCGACGGATCGTTGGATATATGGGCAACGTCATTGAGCGCCATCATGTCGACAACCGCTCAGTCTTCAGTGCGACCGGAATCTTTCGCACGGTTCTGCCGGCTTACCGCAAGGAAGCCTGGAGGCTAGACGACGCCTTCATGAACCAGCCCGGCATTTCCATGCTGCGCACAAATGTTCCGGACCAGGGCGACTCCTCAAACCTGATCTGGATCGGCCAACCGTTCAGGGGCGACGCGGAGCCATCGGGGCGCTGGGTAATCAAGCCCCACCGCGCGCTGAGCCATGGCCGCCGCCTGCGCTGGGCCTGGCGCCTTGATCGCGCAGTTCCGCCTCTCGCCTCGCTCGCGCTGAAACTGTCAGGCCAGGGCATCGTCCGCCCCCGGGGGGCCCAGCCCGACCTGAACACACTCATGCCGGCGCAGATCGGAGCACGTTTCGATACCCTGTGGAAGCATCTGCGGGACGCTGCCGAAGGCCCGCTGGCGTGGCGCGATGCCCGGACGCTGCGGTGGCACTGCAGCAATCCGGGCGGCGCACCGCTCCGCATGATCACATGCTCGCGCACCATTCATCTTCTCGGCTACGCGATCCTAGGCAGCGATATCGATGCCGCCACCGGCGTATCACATGCCCGCATCCTCGATCTGCAGGTCAGTCCAGCCGCGGTCGTCGGAGTTCGGGACTGGCTTATCTGGGCAGCGGCCCGTCAGGCCGAAAGCGATGGCCACCATATTCTTGAGGCGTGCGGTCCTGGCCTGCCCGAACTCTCCCATGCCGTGACACAGGCGCCAGGCAGCCGAGACGAACACCGCGCCGCGCGGATCCCGGTACACGACACTGAACTGGTTTCGGATCCTGCATACGGGGAAGTCTGGCCGTCCTGAGTTCGGCTTGGGGCGAGGCTGAATTTCGACCCCAGAAAGCACCCCAGTCGTAACATTCCACAATCATTCGACCACAGCGCGATCGGCGCGGGCGATCCCGTTTTCGCCCTGGAGGATCCTTATGACCTACCTTCAGCAAATCGAGACTTCAGCCATCCAGACCGAAACGCACGCGGATGCGATGCTGCGCCTGATCCGAAGTCTCCGCCAAGTGAGCGACGTCCAGCGAGAACTAGACCTGCTGGCGGAACTGACGGCGGTGAATCGTCCTACCGTGGTGTCCTTCGTCAATGCCCATGCGTTCAACCTGGCAAGCCGGAACACCGATTTTTGCGACGTCCTGCTCGGCTCGGATGTGCTGCTGCGTGACGGCATCGGCCTGGAGATCGCCAGAAAGGTATTCGGGGATGCGCCGGGACTTAACATGAACGGCACCGACTTCATACCAAAGGTCATCGAGGCCTTCCATGGCCGCACGGCTGCGATCTTCGGAACCCGCAACCCGCACCTGTCCCGCGCCGTCGCGGAAATCGAGGCCGAGGGGGTCAGGGTTGTCGCGTCCCTCGATGGCTTCAGGGAGGTCGAGGAGTATGTCCGGCTGGCGCGCCGCCACCGCCCCGAGGTCATCCTGCTCGCCATGGGCATGCCACGCCAGGAGCAGGTGGCGGACCGTCTGGCGAAGACGCTTGGCTATCCCGTCGTTATCATCAACGGTGGGGCGATCATTGACTTCATCGGCGGTAAGGTGGAACGCGCGCCGCAGATATTCCGGACCCTCAAGGCCGAGTGGATGTTCCGTCTGGCGCGCGAACCCCGGAGGCTGGCACGCCGCTACCTGATCGGCAACGCGGAGTTCCTCTCGAGGGTCGCGTTGCTCCGTCTTTCCAATCGGGAACGCCGCGTTTCCCGCGCCTGATCGGGAAACGCAGGCGTTCGCGGCGCTAGGCGAAATACAGCGAGGGGCCGCCCTGGAGTCCGGCCAGCGGCAGACCCTTGAGGGTCACCAGGGTGAGATGCGGCAGGCCGCCGGTGCCATCGGGATCCAGGCGTACCTCGGTACCGGCCGCCGTGTCGGCGAACGCAAGATAGCCGTCGGCCACCGGATGGTCCCCCAAGTAGCCAGCCGAGCGCAAGGCGCCGCGCAGGTCAAGCCAATCCTGGCCCGGCTCGAAGTCCTCGATGATGTCGCCGCCCTCGGCCAGGGTCCGGAACACGAACAGATCCCGCCCTTCCCCGCCGATCAGGATGTCCGCTCCGCCAGCACCGATTAGGATGTCGTGGCCGACGCCGCTGTCCAGCCTGTTGGCATTGCCGTTGCCGATCAGACGGTTGGAGAGGTCGTTTCCGATGCCGGCCACGGCAGCCGAGGTTTCGAGCGTCATGTTCTCAACCTGGGCAGGCAGGACGCGCGTCGCGGTCATGCTGAGAACGGTGTCTATCCCCTCGCCGGGTTTTTCGATGACGGCGTCGCGCAGACCATCGACGACGTAGGTATCGTCGCCGGTGCCGCCGATCATGGTATCGCCGCCGGCACGGCCGTTGATCCTGTCCGCCCCGGCGGTTCCGTTCAGCACGTCGGCGTGCGGGCCGCCCGTTATCCGGATTGTGGCAGGTGAGCTTTCCGGCAGGACCGGAATTGAAACGCCCCGCTCCGGCTCGAACCCGACGGCGCTGGGCAGCCCGAAGGATTGCGGAGAGAAGCGGTCAGGAGTGATGCCTTGGAACCGAAGCATGTCGCCATTCCCCAGATCGAGCAGGACGTCGCCGCCCGCTTGGACCATCCGCGCCCGAACGGTGGCATAGTCGGTGAAGCCGAATCCGTCGAGTCGAACGGTATCGCCCGGATCGGCCAGGAAATCGGTGATGACGTCACTGCCCTGGCCTCGGTTGACGATGAAGGTGTCCGCCCCTGCCCCGCCGGTCAGAAGATCGTCGCCGGCTCCGCCGTCAAGAAGATCATTGTCAGACATAGCACCGTAAACGAGGTCGGACCGGTGCGACAGGTCAAAGGCAACTGTGCCGTTCGACCACAGGCTCCAGGTACCGGGAACGGAGCTGTTGACGCTCTCATCCGCTGTCAAGGACCGGTCGTTGAGGGAGACCCCACGGATATACAGGTTGCGATCCTCGGTGGCGCTGCGGCCGTCATTCACGAAGGCGATTTCAAGACGGCCCACGCCGAGCGGAGAGTTTGTCAGGCTGAACGTGAACTCCTGGATATCCAGGGTCGTGGCGGCCGGGCGTACCTCGACAATGGCGCCGACCTGAACGCCGTCGACGCGAAGCTGCATGTGGGCGCCCGTGTCGTTCAGTAGGGTACCCATGGCCCTGACGGTGATGGTTGAGGTTGCGAGCGGGCCAAGGGTGGCTGGGCCGCCCAGCAGGACATCATCTCCGGCGCCTCCCAGCATCGTGTCGTCGCCGTGCCCGCCCCGAAGCAGGTCGTTGTTGAAGCCGCCATCCAGGCGATCCGCGGCGGGCGACCCATCGACGGTCCGGCCGGCGCCCGGCATCGCTGCGCCGTACCATCGCGCGATCACGTCCTGGGCGAGTTTGTGCTGTGGGGTGTAGCCGGTTTCCTCGCCGGCCGGGTCCGACCGCGGCTCCCAGTTCCACAAATGAGCGCCCATCAGCCAGTCGCCGGCGTGATCGGCCCAGACGCGGTAGAACGCCTCGTAGAGGTCGGCCTGCTCGCCCTGGTCGATAGCGCCGGTGCCCTGCCAGACGCCCGGGTTGCCGGAGGTGCCGTCGAGGCTTCGGAACCCGATCTCGGTGAAGAGCATCGGCTTGTTCGTGGCCAATGAGAAATCACGCAGGAAATCGACCGGCGCGCGGTAGTTCAGCTGGGCCGCCAAGCCGCTGTCCACCGGCACGTGGGTCCAGGCATGGATGAGCTCGTCCACGGTCGGCGCCGTCGACCGGGACAGCGGGATGTACGGGTTCACCCCGACGACGTCGAGATGGTCCCAGAAACTCACACTCGTCATTTCCGACGCGGTCGCCCCATATGTCAGAGGACCCGGGAACACGGCCCTGACGGCTCCGATGATCTCTTCCCAGCGATCCCGGTAGGCTTCGCCGGTGAGGCTCTTCAGCTCGCACCCGATGCTGAACATGGAGACCCCGGTCTCGGCGGCCAGGCGGGCGTAATCAACGATCAGGCTTTTGTAGCCGGCGAACCAGGCATCAATGTCGGCCGGCGCCATGTCGGCGCGCCACCGGCCGTCGAGCGGGTCGACATGCGGCTTCAGGAGAACGGACAGGCCCCGGGCATGGGCGTCCCCGATCGCGTCGCGCAGGTTGGCCAGGCTCTCCGTGCGGGAAGTCGCGTGAAAGTCGGCACTGGCAACGTCGCTGACATACACGGTCGGCACGATCGAGATGCTGTTGGCGCCGGTGCTGGCGAGATTGTCCAGGGATGCCTCGGAGTCGGCTGTTGCGTACAGCCCGTTCCAGAATGACGGATAGGCAATGCCCAGGGTACCGAA
>NZ_JCACHA010001153.1:0-5109 GCF_059503625.1 Skermanella sp. | reverse complement strand
AGGTTATCGTCTCGACCAGCGTCTTCTTGTCGCCGCCATACAGCCAGATGTTGTCGTTCAGGCGGGGGGCGCCGACTTCACGCATCCCTTCGCCCTTCTCGCCATGGCAGGCCACGCAGTTTTCAGTGAACACGGCCTCGCCGTTCTTGGAGGCGGCCTTGTTGGTGTCCCGTCCGGCGAAGGATAGAACGTACTCGGCGACCTCATCGATCTGCGTGGCGGTCAGCAGCTTGTCGACACCGAACTTCGGCATCTCCGAAAGCCTGGTGTCGCCATCGACCGGCGAGCGGATGCCGTGCAGCAGCGTCGTGTGGATGTCTTCGGCCTTGCCGCCCCACAGCCAGTCGTCGTCCGCCAGGGTCGGGTAACCCTTGCCGCCGGCACCGCCGGCGCCATGGCAGGCGGAGCAGTTTTCGGCGAAGGCGGACCGGCCGCCGGCGATGGCGAAGCTCAGCAGATCGGGGTCGGCTTCGATCTGTTCGAACGATGCCTTGTCGATCTTGGCCCGGTAGGAGCTTTGAGCGGCGCGGGCGGTCGCGATATCGCTCAGCACAACGTCGCGCTGGCTGTAGCCCAGAATGCCGCCGGTATAGCTCTTGCCGAGCGGAATCGCGGGATAGAGGACCCAGTAGCCTAACGAGAAGGCCACGCAGACATAGAAAACATACAGCCACCACTTCGGCAGCGGGTTGTTCAGTTCCTGAATACCATCCCACTCGTGCCCGGTGGTGTCGACTCCCGACAGGGAGTCCTTTTCGACCTTGGTCGGCATGACCTAATTCTCCTGGCCTTCATTCCTGAACGGGATGAGGCTGGCTTCATCGAACCGATCCTTGTTCTTGGGCCGCAAGGCCCAGAACAGGATGCCGACGAACAGCAGCATCAACCAAACCGTCCAGAAGGAGCGCATGAACGAAGCGATTGCGTTGAGATCCATTGGTCCCGCCAGTTATTGCTTGAAATCGGCCGGCTGGTACTTGGTGAAGTCGACCAGCGTGCCAAGCACCTGCAAGTAAGCGACCAGCGCATCCATCTCGGTCACGACCTTGGTGTCGCCATCGAAGTTCGAGACGACCGCCTTGGGGTAGCGGGCCAGGAGGCCGGCCGTGTCGCCGTCCGGACGGGTCTGGACTTCCAGATCCTTGGCGGCGTTCTCGATCTGCTCGTCGGTATAGGGCACGTTGACGATTTTCAGCGTCTTCAGGTGCTCCTTGACGTCGGAGAACTTCAGCGGCCGGGTGGCCAGGAAGGCATAGCCCGGCATGATCGATTCCGGCACGACGGCGCGCGGGTTGATCAGATGGGCGACCTGCCACGCGTCGGAGTACTTGCCGCCGACACGGGCCAGATCCGGACCGGTACGCTTGGAGCTCCACTGGAACGGATGGTCGTACATGCTTTCGGCCGCGAGGCTGTAATGGCCGTAGCGTTCAGCTTCGTCCCGGAACGGACGGATCTGCTGGCTATGGCAGTTGTAGCAGCCTTCGCGGACATAGATGTTGCGGCCGAACTGCTCGAGCGGGCTGTAGGGGCGGACGCCCTCGACCTTCTCGATCGTCGACTCGATGGTGTAGAGGGGAATGATCTCGACCAGACCGCCGATGGAGACGGTGAGCAGGATCAGGACCATCATCAGGGTGACGTTCTTTTCGATCAGACCGTGATCGAAAAGACCGGGCTTCTTATCGCTGCTTGCCATTGTGCGGCGTCCTTACTCGGCAGCCGGCGCGAACTTGCGCGTCGGGGCGGTGACATAGGGCTTCTCAACCCGGACGTCGCCCTTGGTCGTGCGCCACAGGTTGTAGACCATGATGAGAGCACCGACGAGGAACATGACGCCGCCGAGAGCGCGGATCACGTAGAAGGGATGCATCGCGGCGACGGTCTCGACGAACGAATACTGGAGGAAGCCGAGATTGTCGTAAGCGCGCCACATCAGGCCCTGCATGATGCCGGAGATCCACATCGCGGTGATGTAGAGCACGATGCCGATGGTCGCGGTCCAGAAGTGATAGCTGACCAGACGCTGAGAGTAGAGCCGGCCGGTCTTCCAGAGCTGGGGCACCAGGTAGTAGACGGCACCGAAGCTGACGAAGGCGACCCAGCCGAGCGCGCCGGAATGGACGTGGCCGACGGTCCAGTCGGTATAGTGCGACAGGGCGTTGACCGCCTTGATCGACATGACGGGACCTTCGAAGGTGCTCATGCCGTAGAACGCGACCGAGGTGACCAGGAAGCGCAGCACCGGATCGGTGCGCAGCTTGTCCCAGGCGCCGGACAGGGTCATGATGCCGTTGATCATGCCGCCCCAGGAGGGCATCCACAGCATGACGGAGAAGGTCATGCCCAGCGTCTGCGCCCAGTCGGGCAGTGCCGTATAGTGCAGGTGGTGCGGACCGGCCCAGATGTAGAGGAAGATCAGCGACCAGAAGTGGATGATCGACAGGCGGTAAGAATAGACCGGACGGCCGGCCTGCTTGGGGATGAAGTAATACATCATGCCCAGGAAGCCGGCGGTCAGGAAGAAGCCCACCGCGTTGTGACCGTACCACCACTGGACCAGGGCGCCCTGGACACCGCCGAAGAACGGGTAGCTGGCCGCACCGAAGAAGGAGACCGGAACGTTGAGGTTGTTGACCAGATGCAACATCGCGATGGTCACGATGAACGCCAGGTAGAACCAGTTGGCCACATAGATGTGCGGTTCCCGGCGCTGCATGATCGTGCCGACGAAGGTCAGCAGATAGACCACCCAGACGACGGTCAGCCACAGGTCGACATACCATTCCGGCTCGGCGTATTCCTTGCCCTGGGTGATGCCCAGCACATAGCCCAACGCCGCCAGCACGATGAAGACCTGGTAGCCGACGAACAGGAAATTAGCCACCAGCGGTCCACCCCACAGGGTGGCGCGGCAGGTGCGCTGGACGACGTACAGCGACGTGGCGAAGAGGGCGTTGCCGCCGAAGGCGAAGACCACCGCCGAAGTGTGCAGCGGCCGCAGACGGCCGAAGCTGGTCCATTCCAGGCCCAGATTGAGCACCGGAAACGCCAATTGGAGGGCGATGAAGATGCCGGCGGTGAAGCCGATCACGCCCCAGAACATAGTGGCGATGACGAACAGGCGGATGACAGCCTCGTTGTACGAGACGGTCTCCTCACCTGCCCGCTCGCCCCCCACGGATGAACCGTGGGACAGGGTCGCTGCTGTCATTACCAAATCTCCCGTCTGGTGCGGCCGGCCCCTGGGGAGCCCCCGTCGGTCCACACCACCGTAAGGTTGCTTATCATTTCACGTCGGGATTCCGCCTTGCTTCCGCGCACAAACGCGGCGTCAGTTACGGTCCCATTGCCAGTTGCGGACTATGATGACGCCGGTGTCCGGCAACATTGATCTACGTCAACGACCCCGGAGCGGAGGGACTGCCATCGTCTGTGCCTGAACCGTCGCCGAGACGCCCATGCACGCCACTTATGTCGCAAAACCCTTGATTCGCCGTCAGATCGACCAGGCATTCCCCGTGGTGCAGACCATTGCACCCGAACTCGACGTGGACCGATGGCGCGATTTTGCCGCAGCCGTTCTGTTGCCGCGGGAGCTTGAATTCGAGTTCGAAACGACTGGCCGGCCGGACGACGGCCCCGCTCCGCATCCCCGCGGGATCATGACGGTCCAGAACGATCGGGGCTATATCCACGGTCTCTTCAGCTATACCGTGGAAGAACACCTCCGCCATGGCCGTGTGCTGACAGTGGAAAACTTCATCGTGCTCGACCTGTTCGACATGGCGGGCGCCGCCGACGAGTTGCTGAACGCCATGGACCGCGTGGCGGACTCACTTGGCTGCACCGCCATCCATACGAACCTGCCCGATGACTATTCCAGTCTTCCCGATTACTGCAACTGGCTGCTGGCCTGTTTTCGCGATGCAGGTCACGCAGTGGGAACGCTAAGGTTGTGCAAAAGGATGATCGGCCAGGACGCGCCGACGGTGCCGGACGCCGCCAACGACGTTTGACGGCATGCCGGCATTCCAAAGGCCGCCCGGCCCCTGCGAAACGGACCGCACGAGTTGTTATTGCCTGTGGGATCGGGGCGGGTAGACTGCGGCCCATGAACGACATTCCATCCGGCAATCCGCCGTCGGGCGACACCGCGTCGCGGCCGACAATCCGTTTGCAGCCCAGCCGCCACAAGCGCGTTCAGCACGGCCATCCCTGGGTCTATTCGAACGAGATACACATGGACAATACGGCCAAGGCGATCCCGCCCGGCACCGTGGTCCGTGTCGTGACCCATGACGGCGCCCCGCTCGGCGCCGCGACCTTCAACCCCCACACGCTGATCTGCACGCGCATGCTGACGCGCGATCCCGGTGCCGAGATCGGCCGGGCGTTCCTGGCCGACCGCCTGCACCGGGCGCTGGACCTGCGCGAGAAGCTGTTCGACCGGCCCTTCTACCGGCTGGTCCATGCCGAGGCGGACGGACTGCCGGCGCTGATCGTGGATCGGTTCGGCGATGTCGTGGTGGTGCAGGCCAACTCCGCCGGCATGGACCGCCTGACGCCGGCCCTGCTGGAGGCGCTGGACGACGTGCTCGCCCCCAGGGCCGTGGTCTTGCGGAACGACAGTCCGTCACGCGGCCTGGAAGGACTGACGACCGGTGTCCGTGTTGCGTCCGGCAGCCTCGAAGGGCCGGTCCGGCTGGAGGAAAACGGCGGCGCCTTCTTCGCGGATCCGGGCGTGGGCCAGAAGACGGGCTGGTTCTACGACCAGCGCGACAACCGGGCGGCCATCGCGGCGCTGGCGCGGGACGCCGATGTAATCGACTTCTACAGCTACAACGGCGGGTTCGCCGTGCAGTGCGCCAGGGCCGGCGCCAGATCGGTCGTGGCGGTCGATCGCTCCGAAGCCGCTCTGGCCAACGGACGGGCCGCGGCGGACGCGAACGGCGTCGCGTCCGTCTGCGAGTTCCGCCGGGCCGATGCCTTCGAGGAGTTGGAACGGCTGGCGGCAGCGGGGCAGAAGTTCGGCGTGGTGATCGCCGACCCTCCCGCCTTCGTGAAGTCGAAGAAGGACCTTCAGGCTGGCTCCAGGGCCTATCGCAA
>NZ_JCACHA010001152.1:0-5110 GCF_059503625.1 Skermanella sp. | reverse complement strand
CAAGCCAAATGCCCTGCCACCTCCCGCGCCATCCTAAGTTGGACGGCCCGCTTCTTCAGACAATAGTTATAAGCCGAAGGTCGGGTGCGACAGGGGACTTCTTCGATCGATCAACTGCCTTCCATTCAGGCTTTTTTCATCCCCAGAATCTGGGGATAACTCTGTGGATCGAGGTGCGCTCGTCCAGCCAAACCCTACCACTTGAACCCAATGCACATTTTTTAGGCACGATCCGCGCATGATGCTGTCAAGCAAAACTTTCTAGTTTCAGGTGGAAGTTTAGCAGTGCAAAATCAGTATTCGTGTGCCATAGACACAACACTCCCAGCAATACTTTCGTGATCCCAGAGTAGTTGCATCGGAGCCTTCCAGCCACATCACTGACTACAAAACAGCCAGCCATCTAAGCATGGTTGGTGCAGATGCCCATCCGGACGACCTGGACAGGCCTTGGTCGGGCACTCCCCCGCATATTACGAACATAAGGGTTCCATCGAGGAGCCGTCGGGGACGGGTCACGCAGCCCGGCGGCATCGTTCATCAGCGCCGCTTCGGTCCAAAACGCTTGCGCGGCGCACCGCGAAAGCCTTGCTTCGGCCGTCCATGACCTGGATCGCGCCGGCGGCGTGCCCGGGACGCCAGAAGCTCGCCAAGGCGGGTAGATAGGGCGGCCCTGCGCTGTGCAACGATGGCGCGGTCCGGAAAAAGGTCCGGAAAACGGCGCGATGCCCAATAATAGAGATCGCAGGCACGCGAAAGGTCTTCCAGCGCCTGATCGTCCAGCCCTTCGGTCCGGGCAGGAACGACATGCCCGACAGCCATCGACTCACGACGTTCGACAGCCTGTACGATCGTCGTGAACAGCCGGGCCTCCGCTTCCTTCTCCAGGTCGGCCGGAATGAACAGCAGGTTCAGCTTGTCCGCGAAAGTCAGTGAACGCTCGTCCAGCAACGCCGCATGCCGCCGCAACGGCGCCAGTTCGGACACTGCATAGGGCGAGCCATCGGTTTTCGCCGCCGAGAACCAGTCGAGCAGGAGGGCCAGTTCCGACGTGCCGCTGTAATCCGCAAGGCGCGCCAGCATGCCGCGCGTCGGCCGGACGGTAAGGGCGGTCTTCGGTCCCAGGCGCGGATCGGGGCGCTCCAGAAGGGTGCGCAGCGCCTGCGGCGTATTGCGGGCGACGACACCGAACTCACCCGTCTCGAACTGGCCGAAACGTCCGGCGCGTCCCGCGATCTGACGAACTTCTCCCGCGGAAAGCGGCCGTACTGCATTGCCGTCGAACTTCTCCAGCGCCGTGAACAGGACACGCCGGACCGGCAGGTTCAGACCCATGCCGATGGCATCGGTGGCCACGACGACATCGACCTCCCCCGACAGGAACCGCTCCGCTTCCCGTCGCCTGACCTCCGGCGCCAAGGCTCCGTACAGCACGGCCGCCGTCAGGTCCCGGGACTGGACGGCGTCGCGGATCAGATGGACATCGCGGCGGGAAAACGCGATCAGCGCATCGCCTCGCTCGACATCGTCCCACTCAAGCCTACGCTCGATCATCCGGAGCGGCGTCTTGCGCTCAAGCTCGACGATCTCCAGCGGCTCGCCCAGATGCGCTGCCACCCGTTCGACCAGGGATCGGGCCTCGGGCGCACCCAGGAGGTACACGGTGCCGGCAGGCACCCCCATCAACGCCGACGTCCAGGCCCAGCCCCGGTCGGGGTCCGCCAGCATCTGTATCTCGTCGATCACGGCGACATCGACCGGCCGGTCCGGATCGAGCATCTCGATGGTCGACGAGAGGTGCCGGGCATCCGGCACTCTCGCCTCCTCCTCGCCGGTCAGCAGCGTCGTCGGCGTCCCATCCCGGTTCAGGCGGTCGGCGACCTCGAGGGCCAGCAGGCGCAGCGGCGCCAGATAGAGGCCCGAGCGTGCCTCCCTGAGAGCTTCCAGCGCCCGATGGGTCTTGCCGGAGTTGGTCGGCCCCACCACCAGGACCAGGCGGCGGGCCATGCCGCGCGCCACCGGGAACAGACGCTCGAAGCGGGAGAAATCGAAGTGGCGGTCCACATAGGCGCGACCGCGCGCTTCTGCCCGGCCGCGCCGCCAGATATCGTACTCCCGGTCCCAGCGGCGCAGGATCTCGTCGGCGTCCTGATGGTTGCGCCCCGCTCGAACGAGGCGGTCGCATAGACTGCCGAAGGTCCAGCCGTCGTCGGGTGTCCCCACCTCTTCGGTATAGAGCCAAAGCCTTTCGGCAAGACGGCCGGCATCCTCGTGCAGGCGTTCGATCAGGGCGGCGTCGGCGTTCAGGAACCTGTGCAGGTCGGCCTCGTGCAGGCCGCTCAATTCGTCGACGTCGATCGTACGGGAGACCGCGAAGCGGATCGGCTGCGTCATCCCGGTCCACGGCATCTCGTCCGTCATGACCAGCCTGACCCGATCCCGCGCATCGCCCGGATGAAGCGAGACATGCGCACCGTCGAGCACGCGCCTTGCCTTCTCCAGCAGGCCGTTCCGCCGCAATTGCCGGTCGAGCTGCCCCAGTATCTCCCGGACGACGGCTTCACGCCGTGCCGCGGGCACCAGCAGGTCACGCTTGCCCCGGGGCAGAGGCAGCCCCAGCGGAGCCAGCCCGACCTGCTCCGCCCGTTCGATGCGGGCAAGGCCGGCGTCCGCAAGGGTCAGGCAATCGGGATGATGGCAGGCGATTTCGTGGATCAGATCGGGGTCGGCTTCGGCAGGCGCCGCAGGCGCTTCCGGGTGGTCGGCCATTCGGAGGCTCCAGAACTTCATTCAGCGGCGAACATGCGTGCAGCCGCGCCGAAAGGTCAACTGGTGAAGCGGGGGTGCATCACACCTGAGACTATCTTGAAAGCCGCCAAAATTAAGGTTTCAGAACCTTAATCTTTTCTTCTGGCTGACACAGAGCATCCAAGCCGAAGTATATAGTCCCTAGCTCATACCCAAAGATCATTTCAAATGGTCAGCATCTCATTTGCTTGGGAAAAACGGTTGATTCCTCTGTCTGTCGCTGATGCGCACAAAGCACGCTTGGCATGGCCTTGCCACTATCCGGAAAGTTTTATGGATATTTCAACCCTATTGGAGCAGATTTTCGCTCTAAAGGATATGGTATCTAGCCAATCCGGGGTAACGGGCCAACGTGAGGATGTGTTTGATGTCAGCGGCCGGCATGAACAATGACGAAATGCAGCGGTTGAACTTCCTGATGATCGATGATGAGACGCGCAAGGCCCTGGGCGAATTCGTGCCTACGCTCAAGGAACTGCTGCCGTCGATCCTCGACGCTTTTTATTCTCACCTCAGGAAACACCCTGAGATGATGAAATTCTTTTCAAACGAAAGCCGAGTAAGCCACGCCAAGTCGGCCCAGTTCGATCACTGGATGAAGCTCTTCTCCGGACGTTTCGATGCGGACTACTTCGCCTCGGTGAAGAAGGTCGGACTGACACATAGCCGCATCGGCCTTGAACCGAGATGGTATATCGGCGGCTATACCTTCACCCTCGACAAGCTACTGGAAGCGGCGACCCGCCAGCACCGGAGCATGCTGCATCCCAAAGGCGCCCGGCTGAAACTGGCATCCCTTCTCAGGGCCATCAATCAGGCCGTCATGCTCGACATGGACTTGGCGATCAGCGTCTACCTTGAAGAGAACAAGGCGACACTCGACCGGAAGATGGACCAGCTCGCCGCCGAGTTCAGCGGATCGGTGCTTGGTATCGTCCAGAATGTCAACGGCAAGGCTGACGAACTTTCGATAACCGCCGATACCATGTCCGCGTCGGCAGAGGAGACCAACCGGCAGGCGATAGCGGTTGCCGCTGCCGCCGAGCAAGCAAGTCAGAACGTCCAGACCGTCGCGTCTGCAGCGGAGCAGCTTTCTACGTCCATTCGCGAGATCACCGTCCAGGTCACCCGGTCGTCGGACCTGTCGAACCGCGCGGTGGCGGATGGAGCCAGGACCAACGAGTTGCTGGCGGCTCTGGCGAGTGCCGCGGACAACATCGGCACGGTGGTCGGCCTGATCAACGACATCGCCAATCAGACGAACCTGCTGGCGCTGAACGCGACGATCGAAGCCGCGCGGGCCGGCGAAGCGGGCAAGGGCTTCGCGGTCGTCGCCAACGAGGTCAAGCAGCTCGCCACCCAGACGGCCCGTGCTACGGGAGACATCAAGGGTCAGGTGACGGAGATGCAGACGGTGACCAACGGCGCGATCGGTGTGATCAAGAGCGTGCTGTCCGGTGTGTCCGACATGAACGAGATCTGCACCCTGATCGCGGCCGCCGTGGAAGAACAGGCCGCGGCAACTCGGGAAATCGCCCGCAACGTGGATCAGGCCGCGGCCGGCACGCGTGAGGTCGCTCTTAATATTTCAGGTGTCACGGCGGCTTCCACCGAAACCGGTCATGCCGTGGTCCACGTCCAGCAGGCCGCCGGCAATCTGAACAGCCAGTCGGCTGCCCTTCAGAATGAGGTCGGCGCCTTCCTCAGATCCATCAAGGCGAGTTGACCGGCGGGCGCGAACGCCACCAGGACACTTCCGGAACTGCACCGCGTCGCATCAGCCTTCGGCTGGCGCGACGCGGAGGATCTGGCCGTCCGACTCGTCCGTCAGCAGATACAGATCGCCTCTGTTGCCTTGTATGACTGCCCGGATGCGTTCGCCAAGGCCACCGAACAATCGCTCCTCGTGTTTGACGCGGGAGCCGTCGAGTTCCAGGCGAACGACATCCTTTGCCACCAGCCCACCATTGAACAGGCTGCCCTTCCACTCGGGGAAAGCTTCGCCCGTGTAGAAGAGCATGCCGGACGCCCCGATCACAGGCGTCCACTGATAAAGAGGGTCTTCCATGCCCTCGGCATGCTGCTTCCCGGTGCCGACGGGCGAACCGTCGTAATTGACGCCGTTCGAAACCACCGGCCAGCCGTAATTCTTGCCCGCCTGGGGCCGGTTGACCTCGTCGCCGCCGCGAGGACCGTGCTCGTTGACCCACAACTCGCCCGTCGCGGGGTTCAGCGCCGCGCCCTGGAAGTTCCGGTGGCCATAGGACCAGATTTCCGCCAGGGCGCCGGGGCGGTTCACGAA